>JAAZDU010000321.1 GCA_012512665.1 Bacillota bacterium
ACAGTGGCTTCGGTCACTGATTTAATACAATATTAATTGTACAAGGATGTTTATTTTGTCTATAGATAACGTGAAAAAGGATGTCTATACTTCAAGAGATGACGATCAAAGTGTCACAACTATAAAAATGGTTGATCAGGCTCTGAAAGTGCTGGATACTTTACGGATGTCACGCAAGTCTCTTGGTGTAAACGAAATAGCAAAGATTTGCGGCATCGGGCCTTCTACCACCTTCCGCATTTTAAAGACCCTTGAAGTAAACGGATGGGTTTTCCAGTGCAGTGACAGGCGCTATATTGCAGGCCAGAAGCTCAGTTTTGTATTGGAAAAGAATAATCTCTATCTGGCCTTAAAAGAGGTTGCCTCTTTTGTCATGGAGCGTTATACAGCAAAGTTCCAGCAGGCTATGAATCTGACAGTAAGAGAAGGCACCCGCTGCTACATACTCCAGCAATCCCGCACTAAAAACCTGGTAGACTATATTCCTCCCCTGTACTCCGAACTTCCTTTCTATGCATGTGCCGGCGGGAAAATTCTTCTCTCCGAACTGCCAATAAGCCTTGTGGAAGAAATCCTGAATGCTACAGAAATGGTACCTCTGACTCCTCACACCATCACAGACCCGGAGAGATTCTGGACCGAGCTTCGTACTGTCGCCAAACAGGGATATGCCATTGACGACAAGGAGTCGTCTGAAAATGGCAGCTGCATCGCCGTACCTGTCCGGGATTGCGATGGCAATATCATAGCAGCTCTTTCATTCAGCGGTTTTGTAGGAGCTAATAAAAACAAGCTTACCCAATATGTCCAGCCACTTAAGGAAGCTTCAACGGAAATATCACAGTCCCTATACCGCTGTTATGGAAGATGATTTTCTCTTAATAATATTTTTGTCCGGTTCGGCCTGTATTCTCCGCTTTCAAATTAGCTTTATATTTGATTTCCTCTATTCTCTGAATTTAATTCAAATAAGCATATTAAAAACCCGCCTTTTGGTTTCCCTTTTGGGAAGGCAAAAGCGGGCTTTTTTTATTAACTTAATATTGCCATTTTGTACAAGCATTGAAGGCCATCGCCTTTAAAAATGCGAAATCTGAATACTCAAATGCACTTGCCTCATTTGCTCAGTTTTTAAGACTCTGGAGGGGAGCGGGGATTCTTCCGCCTCTTGCAATAAATTCTTCAGAACTGAAAGGATTTACTCTCATAATGGGCGCCTTTCCAAAAAGGCCGCCGTACTCTACCACATCCCCTTCTTTTTTGCCCGGAACCGGAATAATTCTTACAGCCGTTGTTTTGCTGTTTATCACGCCAATTGCGGCCTCATCTGCTATAATTGCGGATATTGTGGAGGCCGGGGTATCCCCCGGAATTGCTATCATATCAAGACCTACTGAACAGACACAGGTCATTGCTTCCAGCTTTTCTATGGTCAAAGCTCCGCTCATTGCCGCTTCAATCATTCCCGCATCCTCGCTTACAGGTATGAATGCACCGCTTAAGCCGCCAACATAGGAGCTTGCCATAACCCCTCCCTTTTTCACCGCGTCATTTAAAAGGGCCAAAGCAGCGGTAGTGCCGTGAGCGCCGCATCTTTCAAGTCCCATTGATTCAAGAATTCGTGCAACACTGTCCCCTACTGCAGGTGTAGGTGCCAGGGACAAATCCACAATGCCAAAGGGAACATTAAGGCGTGAAGAAGCTTCCTGAGCCACCAATTGCCCCATTCTGGTTATTTTGAAGGCAGTTTTCTTAATGGTCTCGGCAATTGTGCCAAAATCGGCTCCGTTAAGATTTTTAAGGGCTGCCGCCACTACGCCCGGACCGCTTACTCCTACGTTTATTACACACTCGGGTTCGCCTACTCCATGGAAAGCACCTGCCATAAAGGGGTTGTCCTCAGGCACGTTGGCAAACACCACCAGCTTGGAGCACGCCACGGCATCTCTGTCCTTTGTCCTTTCGGCACATTCCTTGATAATTTCACCCATTTCCTTTACAGCATCCATATTGATGCCTGATTTAGTAGTGGCAACATTAACGGATGAACAAACTCTGTTGGTTGTGGAAAGAGCCTTAGGGATAGCTTTAATAAGATGCTTGTCACCCCTGGTATAGCCTTTGTGAACCAGAGCAGAAAAGCCTCCTATAAAGTTTACTCCAACATTCTCTGCCGCCTTTTCCATGGCATGGGCAAATACCGCATAGTCATCAGTATTGCAGCCTTCCGCAATAATTGCAATTGGAGTAACAGAGATACGCTTGTTTATGATTGGAATGCCAAAATCTCTTTCAATATCTTCACCGGTTTTTACGAGGTTTTGGGCTAATTTGCTGATTTTATCATATATTTTCCTGCAGGTAACCTTGTAGTCTTCAGATGCGCAGTCCCGAAGGGATATACCCATGGTAATGGTTCGTATGTCAAGATTATCCTGGGAAATCATATTTATGGTTTCAAGAATATCGTTTATATTAAACATCCTTTTTACTCCTTCCAGGCTCTGTCGAAATAAAGAAACATTCTAAGCCTATTGTGATGTCTGCATTTTTTATATCCTGTGCATGCTTGTGAAAATTTCTTCACGCTGAAGCCTGATATCTACTCCCAGTTCCTTGCCGACTTCTTGAAGAAGCTCGCCCAAATGAGCAAAATCGCAGTTGAGCTTTGACAAGTCCACCAGCATGACCATGGTGAAGATGTTCTGCATAATTGTTTGGGATATGTCAAGAATGTTTACCTGGGTTTTGGCTAGAACTGCCGTAATGGATGCTATGATTCCGATTTTATCGCATCCCACCACCGTTATTACTGCCTTCATATATATTTCCTCCGTTTCTGGCCAAGTTATTTGAATATATCCGGTTATTGCCTTTTAGTCACCATTATATCACAGGATTATACGTAAAGAGCAATCACAGCTTCTTAAGAGTTACTGTACTTTTATGAAAACAACCTGTGCATTTTGTCAAAACAGAACCTTGAGTTGTAAAGTGCAGTCAATTTTATGTGTTTTCTGTAAATGTCAACGCCGGAATTAATTTGACCCACCAGAGCCAGAAAAAAATTGACCCACCTTTGTGCCTTGTGTCGAATAGATTCCGGTTTTTAGTTTGTCTTTCAAGCGGTAGCTGTTTCCGCGAATATTG
>JAAZDU010000322.1 GCA_012512665.1 Bacillota bacterium
AAAAGCAAATACTACATGGTTGTAAATAATTTCTAGTATATTATAAAGCAGCAATCTTCTTTTGTCAATCAAAATGTCCTGGCAAGGTTGAAACAGCTAATTTTTTATGCTCTACCTTTGTTCAGCGCCTTTAAGCGCATATCAGCCCTTTCTTTTATCCGTTTGATTGTTTCCAGGGAAACTGGCCTCTCAAAACTGCGGAAGCCTGCCAGCCTAAAACCATGCTTCTTGGCCAGCAGAGAGATTTCGTCAACTTGTTTCACAGTTAGTTCTCTACCCAGGGTAAAATTTTCAAAGCGATTTTCCAACGCTAAAATCATGGTTTCGGCCATACACGCATAAGCAGTACGGGGAGGAAAGCCAAAGTCGAAATTAAAGTTAACATCACCTGGCACTTCCACAATTCCACCTTCGATAACCAACACATCATCTCGTGTTTCTGCCACCTTAGTAGAAACATCCCGGGGCCTTGCAACATCACACACAATAGCTCCAGGCTTTAAATCTTCAGGTGAGATTAAGCACTCTGCCGCTCCACTAACAGCTATAATAACATCGGCACACGATACAGCTCTGGCAACGTTATTAGATATTTTAACTGCCAAGCCGGTATCATTTAAAATATTTCGCGCAAGCCCCTCCAGACGGCTCTCATTTCGGGCAATTAGGCTTAAATACTTTACTTCCCGGGATAGTATGCGCGCACAAACGCTGCCAATAGAACCTGTAGCACCCAGGATAGCAACCTCACAGTTTTCTAACTCTTTCCCCATAAGCTTAACTGCTTGTTTTGTCCCTTCTAGGGCTGTGGCCACGGTATAGCTGTTTCCTGTTGTTACTGCAATATTAAGTTCCCTGGCAATTGTTATACCCGCATCACCTATAACCGCCGTCAATGCACCCAGGCCCACAATTTTAGCGCCTGCTTTTTCTGCTAACTTTCCGGCGGCAATTATTTTGTGCAGCACCTGCTCTGTCGGTATATTATATATCATTTCGGGTGTTAAAGTAACACCAATAAAGCAACCTTCGGTCTGATTGTACAAACTACTAACCCCTGTAATAGTAGAAGCTTTAATGGGCGGCATTTTTTTAATCAGGGCATTGACCAGGCTTCTGGGCCAACGGCGCATAAAGCTGTATTTGCGAAAAATATCGTTTAAATCAAGAGGGTGAATAATAAAAGCAAACTTGTTATTCATCTAGACGCAGGCCAATTATTATAGTGGCCACATTGCCTCCTTTTTTACTGTACTAACCTTTATTTAAGTAGGTGATGCGGGGCTTAAAGGACATACTTTCCAATAGCTCGTCATATTCCTCCGGGCTTAGTTCTTTTTTACTTCCTTTGATAGCTAATATCATTGCTTCCATAACATTAGTACCAAAGGAACGGCCATCTATTTCAGGAGTTGTAGTAACAAGGACCGCTACTTCTCTATCTTTCAGCAATTTTAAGTCGTCTCTAGTTACTGTATTGGTAATAATTATCTTGTTCTTTAAAGAATGAGGCATAAAACGTTTTATAAGGTGAAAATCACCTGCCACTATATCAGCGTTATTATAAAAATTAACAAACTTAGGAGTTATTTTTTCCTGTTTGGAACCCGTCGGATAAATCATATGAAAAGGAAGTAGCCTGATAAATGGCACCAGGACACGCGCGATAAAAGCAAGTGTATTAAGCGAGGAAAGACCAACAGGAATGCCCAGGATAAAGGCAACGTCTCCGAATGTCATGCGACAACCCGCCTCCTGCAGTGCAACAGCCATACCACAGCGGTCCATAGCGCTTACCATCAGCACACGGGGGGAACCCCGCAAAAGATCCGTTTCGTTTACCAGCGTTTTAATTACTCGACGCTCTAAAGTATTTTTTAAGCCAGAGCCATCCACTATAGGGGTAATTTTGGCAGCATTGGCAACCTTTTGTGCATCCCTAATGGTATACCTGCGATCCACAGCCTGTATATAAAGGTCCATGCCACCTAGGCCAAAGGCATCAACCTTGCCGTCCATCTCCTTGATCAGTTCTATCATTTTTTTTAAGCTGCCATCTGTTCCAATTCTCTCCAGCAAAATGGTGTCGCCCATAACTTCCAATTGGGCCTTATGATTACGTTTGGCTGAACCCAGGCTAATGCTGACTACGTGTTTCAAGCTTATGCCCTCCTTCTGATCATTATCCACAAACATCGCGTAAGATCTGCTTGAAACTATCGGGGTCCAGGTAACAATCCTTTTCAATAGGAGAACCACCCAAGTCGATATAAAAAACCTCCCCGTCTAAAAGTGCTTCACCCAAACGTAGCCACTTTTTAGAGCCGATTAAGATTACCGTCTGGTAGCTGCGAAGTTGAGATATAATATCCATTGCCACATTAAGAAATTCCAGGCCTGACCTTTCTTTTACCAGCTGCCATCTTTCCTTATCGTTCATTAACCAGATAAAGTCAACACCTGCCTGCCTGGCCAGGTCAACAATCTCCTCTTTATTTTTAACGGGAAAACCAAAGAGAGCAATGCTGCCACCCTTACGAATTTCCCCCAGAGTCTCCAGGCGTGAAATAAAAGTGCGATCCAGCTGGAGCCTTTTAGCCACTTCCTGTTGGGATAGCCCTTGGCTACGCAATTTGAGCGCCTGTTCAGCAGCACGTCTAATTTTCTCCAGGCTAATAATTTTGTCTCCAATTCTTAGAAATTCCAATTTTTCACGGAACCCCCTGCTTTGTGCACAACTTGTGAACAATAGTATTTTACCAGAAAAAAGCAGACCACGCAAGAAATTTAGTTATAATTTTGTGTTTAACTAAGCCTAGAAATAAAAAGTTTTGGTATAAAAAGTGAAAGTGAATGTAGCTGAAGGAATTAAAAATTCAAACGAAGGGTTGTTAAAAACTTATTATATCAGGTTTTAGGGGAGGGTTTTAAATTCATCCAATATTGTAAGCATTTCCTGCGGTGTTTCAGCACGATGCAACCTATCCCTGGCAGCACTGGCTCCCGGCAGCCCTTTTAAGTAAGAAGCGCAATGTCTTCTCATTTCCAATACTCCTACCTTAGCGCCTTTAAAGTTTACCATCATATGCAAATGGCGTTTAGCCATAGCCACTTTTTCCTGGGGAGAAGGGATATGATAAGTTTTTGCTCCTGCTAATAGGGCAGCTGCCTGTTTGAAAATCCAGGGATTACCCACAGCACCGCGCCCTACCATTACTCCGGCACAGCTTGTTTCCTTAAGAGCCCGGTAAATATCATACGCACTAGTTATATCCCCATTGCCAATAACAGGAATCGTTAAAAAAGAGGCTACTTCCTCAATAAAAAACCAGTCAGCCTTGCCACAATACATCTGTTCCCTAAAGCGACCGTGAACAGTTACAGCAGCAGCCCCTGCCTCCTCTGCCAAAAGAGCTACTTTTAATCCCTGCTTATCAAGCGAGGACCAACCTTTTCGTATTTTGACAGTAACAGGCACTTTGACAGCATCCACCACTGAACGTACAATAGAATATACTTTTCTCGGCTCCTTGAGCAAAGCAGCCCCAGCGCCTCCCTTCACGATTTTAGGCGCCGGGCATCCCAGGTTAATGTCAATGAAGTCGGGGTTTCTTGCCTCCAGAATTAAAGCCGCTTCTGCCATCTCTGCGGGATCTGAGCCAAAGATTTGATAGGCAAATGGTCTCTCCTCGGGGGCAAAAAAAAGAAGGGTATCTCTTGCAGATTGATAGAGCAGGCTTTTAGCACTTATCATTTCAGAAACTAATAGCCCGCATCCCATTTCTTTGCAAAGATAGCGGAAAGGATGGTTGGTAACACCAGCCATAGGGGCTAAAGCTAAAGGTGGGCTTATTACTTTTTGCTTAATAAAAATTTTATCTTTAACCTGCATTTAGTTATTTAATTAAAAGAAAATGCTACATAAGTGAATGCTTCCTAACTTTTTCCGGTATCAAGAAAAATTCTTCCCGTGAAACGTTAAGGGCAGCTGCAATTTTTTCTAACTGTTCAGCGCTGGGCCTTTTCAAACCTCTTTCTATCACACTCACCTGGCTTACAGAAATACCTAGTTGTTCAGCCAACTGCAGCTGCGTCATCCTTTTCAAGCGCCTTAAGGCCCTGATGCGGTTTCCAAGGGCAAGGGACATAGCGGTCACCTCGTTTTTGTTTTTGCTATACTGTATCTGCAGAAAGTTCGACATAATCCTGTCATTTTCCTGCTATAAATTTGCCATTAACTAATAAAAACTAGAAATCTAGCTTCTTAAAGGGCAATAGCACTCTTTATGACAGATTTTTCATCCCCTGCTACCTTCCGCATATATCTCTGGCGCATTAAGTCGACAAAGGCTTCCAAACGCGTCTCTACTCCAGCCTGGCCTGTCTGCTCATCAATAAATAGGGTCATAACAGGAATATCGTAATCCCGGCTGAGAGCTGGCATAATGCTTTTAGCAACAATTTCAGGAATACAGGTAAAAGGCGCTAGCTGAATTACCCCGTCATAACCTTTTTGGGCATATCTAATTACATCTCCAATACTGTTTTGTCCGTGACCTCCTATTTTCTGATCTAGATACGGAGAAGCCAGTTTGGCAGTTTTTATATCCCCTTTGCTAAATACATCGTGCCGGGCATAATTGGTCAGCATAATGCTGCGCCTGGGCTCTACTCCCATTTCACCCAGAACTTCCTCGATATGAAAATTAGCAGAAGGCTCCAGTTGAACGTAAATTTCACCAACTATGCCCACTTTTAAAACACTACGCCTATTATCAACAGGCACATTTTTCAGTTCTTTGAAAGCAGCTTCCCGGGCCTCGTCTATTTCCTTCATAGTTTTTGCTTCAGCAAGATAGGACAAACCTTGTTGCAGAGCCCTGGTAGTGCTACCTCTCTCTATCTCCCTCGCCCTCACCTTAAAAGACAACAATTCAAGGTCATCTAAATAGATTGCTTTTTTCCATACTTTCCTTAAAATTTGGATAAACCGCCACCAGGGACAACTGCGCTTAACCCTTAATACTTTTTGATAAAAATCCCAGGGCTTGCGCAGAGGAGGCCAGAAAAAAATCATATCAGGATTATACCCCAAATCCTGCAAAATTTTCAATTGAAGCTCGCCGTAATAGCCAGCTCTGCAGGGGCCAAAGCCTCCTGCACTAATAATAGTAATATCGGGGTGATCTTTAATTACTTCCAGGTAAGTCCCCAGCACTATTTTAAACGGAATACAGGCAAACTCAGGAGCATACTGCGCTCCCAGAGAAAGTGTACTTTGACTGGGCTTGGGGGGAAAGAC
Organism: Bacillota bacterium; assembly: GCA_012512665.1. Classification (GTDB taxonomy): domain Bacteria; phylum Bacillota; class Dethiobacteria; order DTU022; family JAAZDU01; genus JAAZDU01. The sequence goes on from JAAZDU010000322.1 coordinate 5,303, forward strand.
GACCTCATAGCCCAGATCTTCCAGTAGCATTTTAAAAATTAAAGGGGATGTCCCCATATGCGCAAATGTAGCTTTCATCGGTTTGCCTCTCCTCAATATTACTATCCCGTTTCGCGCAAATTATCCCATTTGCCACAGCGGCCACCCCAACGAGCTAAAAGTTTTCCTTCTACAAATATGTTTATAATCTCACAGCGGTTGGAACAGCCCTGACACTCAAAACTGCCGGTCTCATAATTTAACGAGCTAATTTCAAAACCGCGGAAAGAAGTATTTTTACTTCTTACTGCTGTTTTAGCCAGCAGTGCAGCACCTATAGCACCCATAACATTATAATGCGGTGGGACAATAATTTCCTGCTGTAAGGCTTTTTTGAAAGCATGCTTAATACCCTGGTTGGCTGCTACACCTCCTTGAAAGACAATCGGAGGAAGTATTTCTTTCCCTTTGCCCACGTTGTTCAAATAATTGCGAACCAGGGCATCGCAAAGGCCGGCAATTATATCCGGTAGGGAATGTCCCATCTGCTGTTTATGAACCATATCTGATTCTGCAAAAACAGAACAACGCCCAGCAATGCGCACGGGGTTTTTGCTTTTTAAAGCATACTCCCCAAATTCTTCAATAGGAATGCCTAGGCGGTCGGCCTGGTGGTCTAAAAAAGAACCCGTACCGGCAGCACATACGGTGTTCATAGCAAAATCAGTAACAACTCCATTTCTCAAAAGAATAATTTTGGAGTCCTGCCCGCCTATCTCCAATACAGTTTGCACACCCGGGACTATTAAAGAAGCCGCCACAGCATGAGCTGTAATTTCATTTTTTACTGTATCAGCACCAACTACAATACCTGTTAAATAGCGCGCTGAACCTGTTGTTCCCACACCGCAAACTTTTATATTTTTCCCCTTGAGTTCTTTCTCAACTTCCTTAAGGCCATCTTGAACAACAGCAATAGGCTGTCCCCGTGTACGCAAATATATGTCAGTACAAACCCGGTTATCCTCATCTATAACAACCAGGTTGGTGCTAACGGAGCCAACGTCTATTCCTAAAAAAACATTCAACTACATCCCTCCGCCAGCAAATTCTCGTCTTGCTGCATACGATATTTAAGCATGTCTACAAAAGCTTCCAGCCTTGTTAATACCCCGCCCTCTCCTGAGTGTTCATCAATAGTAAGGGGAAGGAAGGGCATCGCATGTTTTTTTGCTTCCAGCTCCACCAATTTATCTACCATGGCATCAGGACCGCAGCCAAAAGCAGTCACATGAATAATTCCATGGATATCTTTTCTTTCTTTTAATACATGCATTGCAGCCCACACCACCTTATTGCTGTAATACCAAAATAAATTTTGTTTCAAAAAGCGGGAAGCAGACTTCATCGCTTTAGCGGTCAGCATTTCGGGAGTCAAAATTTCTACTCCCATTTTTTTTAGCTTCTCAAAAAGACCAACATTCACATAGGAATCATAAAGTGCATAAGGATAACCTAACACAGCCAGGCGCAAAGGGTGCGGAATACTTTTTTTCAAAACAGATACACATTTATCCTTTATTTTTTTCCCTTCTATAATTTTCATGGCCTGATCCGGTAAAAAGCCTTGCTGCTGAAGCCTAAGAAAAAGGCGAAAAGTCTTTTTAGCTTTTATGTATCCTTTACCAATGCTGTAAAAATTATAACCCAACATTTTTCCTACCTGAGCAAGAAACTTCCATAGAGAAAAGCTGCCCCTTTTCATATGGTAGCGTACATCAATAATAATGGGCAATCCCGGCATAGAATGGCGCACCATATCCGGCAAGCCCAAAAATTTAGGACAAAAAGTAGAAATACCGTCAGCACTGACAAGACGGGGAAGAAAAATATAATCTACTTTATCTTTCAGCTCCGCTATGTGGCCGTGTAAAAGCTTAATAGGGATACAAGCATCAGTAACTGTCAAAAAAATACCCTTTTCAACATGTTTCCTGTTAGTTTCACCCGATATAACTACTTCCAGCCCAAGTTCCTCCAGGAAACTTTTCCACAAAGGGTAAAAAGTATAATATGACAAAGCACGGGGTATACCGATTCTCTTTTTCATCTAACCTTTAACTCCCCAGCACCCTCTGTTAACAACATTTTAGTATTAAGTTTTCTATTCGCTAGCAACAAAAGAAAAACCTGCTCAAAATACCAGAAAAAATAAAAGCCACCGTTCCCCTATAATTTGGAAGCGGTAGCTCTTATAGCTTCTCATCCACACAGAAGTTAAAGATTATTATAAAAAATTACTACATAATTCGCGTCGTTTGTGTAGCCTTTGAACAAAATGCTGTTCGCTATAAACAATAACTTAATTAATTGGCAACCTTTTCTTTGTCATCACCAGCACTAACACTAATTACCTGAGATATTATTAGGCGCGCCAGGATAGAAAAAGCACAGATAAAACCAATAACCAACAGCGAACTTGTTGTCAGCATATACTCCCCCCTCAGAATCAGAAATAAAAATGAAACATCATCTTACCATGTGAAAAAAGTATCTTATTCCCAATATTCTGATTTCAATTATTTTTATTGTAATTGATAAACATCTCAATGTCAATGATATTTATCAAGTTAATAAAATCACTTTCCCTAGCATCATTTATCCAACCAAATCTTAACTTACTGGTTTATCCCTCCATTTCTTCCAGAAACAACTCAAAAATAATTTACTAAATAAAAAAGATAAATAACCGAATAAATATATTGTGCTAAAACATACTAAGGAAAAACAAATGAAAGGATAAAAAAAATGGACCAGCATATTCACTGTATTGTTAATGACTGTCACTACTGGAAAAATGGTAATAAGTGCGCTGCAAACGAAATATTAGTGGCTACTGATTCTTTCGGTGCAGATAATCCAGAAGAAATAGACGCGCAAATGGCTACCCAGCTAACTCCTCAATCCGCAGGAAACTGCATGACAACTTGCTGCAAAACATTTGTACCCAAAGATTCAAAATACGCTGGTATAGATGACGTTAAAAAAACGCAGTAACTATACCTTTTAAATTTTAAAAGGCCCGGTAAGCCCCATTACCAGGCCTTTTTATTTAAACTCCTGCTCTATCTGCACAATATTTTCCATTACCAGCGCAGCATTTATTTTAATCAAATTTAGGTTCTTTTTATCAATGGCCCTTGCAGCAGTTAGCAATATATTTCTTGTGTGATAT
>JAAZDU010000323.1 GCA_012512665.1 Bacillota bacterium
CTGGCCGGAATCAACATAGAAGCGCATAGATCTCCCGTAGTTGCCTCCTACGTCCTCGGCTACCAGGGGTATGCCAAGTTCCTTTAAAACTTTCCTCGTGGTCATTACGTTTCTATCGCCAACACTCAATTCATTATTTTGAAAAGAAAAAAGCCGGCTGCCACCAGCAATTTTCGCCTTAACTCTGTTTTTTTTAGCCCCTATCTTCTCCATCTTTTTAAGGAGCAGGGGTATGGCTGTATCGGCAAACTTGGCCTCGTTAATACCGCCATCACGGTTTTTAAATTGTTTGCTGTCCGCCAGCAGGATATGGGCAAGGCCTCCCACTTTCGCTGCCTCGTCATAGAGGGCTATCCCCACACAGGAGCCAAGGCCAATGGTAACCAGCAGCCCTTCATCTTTTAAGACAGCCATATCAGCTATTTTTACTGTTTTTTGCACCATGAAGTATCCAGTCCACCTAATTTACCCCTAGGAGGGAAAATATTTTTTTTAAAGTTCCGTAATCCGGCATGATCAACACATTGCCTTTTATCTCTTCTTTATCGGTCTTCAGGGTTGCGCGCAGCAAAAGAAGGTAATCGTCCACTATCCTGGCCTCAGCGATCACAGTGGCGATAATGGCACCTGCCATGTCCACCGACAGGGAAGGGGGGGACGGTTTAAATGTCAGGCCAGTCATAAAGGAGATGGCGTTTAAGTACGACCCTGTAATTATATTGCCAACTTCCTTCAAGGCAGAAAGGGAAAGTTCGTCCGGCTCTCCTGCCCAACCGGGTATGAGGAAGCGTATCAGGTTTTCTACGCTTGGCAGGGTTAAAACAAAGAGAATAACCAGGGAGATATCGCCCTCCGCCTCTAGGTAAACACCTGCTACAGGGGTCTCCGCTCCTCCGAGCAGGTCAGGCAGATCCTGCAGTGCTTCTACCGTAACCTCGGGAATGCTCATGGTTATCTTCCTATCCTGCAGCATCTGGGAGAGGGAAGTAACAGCGTTCCCCACACCTATGTTGGCCAATTCCTTTAAAAGATCGAGCTGCATCTGATCTAAATTCTTCATATCTGTCAATGCTTTTCACTCCCATAAAGATGTCGGCCAGGCAGGGGAGCTATCCGCCAACCTTCTGCAGCGCCTCCACAATGCGGTCCGGCTGAAAAGGTTTGACGATAAAATCCCTGGCTCCGGAATTAAGCGCTTCAATAACCAAAGCTTTTTGGCCCATGGCACTGACCACAATAATTTTAGCCTCGGGGTCTATCTCCATTATTTTTTTAATAGCCGTGATTCCGTCCATATTGGGCATCGTGATATCCATGGTAACAAGATCCGGCTTGGTTGCTTTATATTTTTCGATAGCCTGCAAACCATCTTCCGCTTCAGCTGCTATTTCATAGCCGTTTTTTTCCAGGACATTGCGCAGGGTCATGCGCATAAAAGCCGTATCATCAGTTATTAACACTCTCTTTCCCAACACTAACCCTCCCGTCTTCTAGCAGTCCGGCCACATCAAGGATTAAGGTTACTCTCCCATCGCCTAATACGGTTGCCCCTGCAATACCCTTGATGTTATTAACAAAATTGCTTAAAGATTTAATTACTATCTCTTGCTGGCCCAGCATCTCATCAACAATTAAGCCGGCCGTTTTGTTCCCCGCTTTGACGACCACTACCGGATATTCTTCCTGCTCTTTGCTCTTGCTCATCCCCAGGGCTTCTTGCAGGGAATGCAGGGGAAGCACCTCTTCCCTGAGGGTGATGACCTGCCCCCGCTGTATGGTCTTAATATCTTTCGGCTCCACATAGAGGTTTTCCCTGATGGCCTCAATGGGGATGGCATAAATTTCGGAGCCTGCCCTGACCAGCAGGGTGCGGATAATAGCCAGGGTAAGCGGCAGCCGCAGGATAACCTCCGTCCCTTTACCCGGCTCGCTTTTAACTTCCACACTCCCTTTCAAGGCCTCAATGGCAGTCTTCACCACATCCATGCCAACCCCTCTGCCGGAAATATCCGTAACCTGGTCAGAGGTGCTAAAACCGCTCTGGAAAATGAGCTGGGTAATCTCCTCTTTATCCATCTTTTCCAGCTCCTCAGAGGTCACAAGCCCCTTGGCCAGGGCTTTTTTAGCAATTTTTTCCGGATTGAACCCCGCCCCGTCGTCTTTCACGCTGACCACGACCAGGCTGCCTTCATGGTGTGCTTCCAGGTGAATTTTCCCTACTCTATCTTTGCCCAACCTTTCTCTTTCCTCCGCGCTCTCTATGCCGTGGTCCACGGCATTGCGCAGCAGGTGCACAAGGGGATCCCCTATCTGATTCACAATGGTGCGGTCCAGCTCGGTCTCTTCACCCGAGATGGTAAGCTCCACCTCTTTGCCTTTTTCCACGCTTAAGTCCCTGACCATGCGGGGAAAGCGGTCAAAAACTTGCTTGATAGGAACCATGCGCAGTTTCATCACGGCATTCTGCAGGTCGGTCGAAATCCTTTCCAGCTGCTCCAGGGAGTTTTCCAAAAGCTCGTCCCCGGATTTTTTCCCCAGCTCCACCACCCTGGTGCGGTTAATAATAAGTTCACCCACAAGATTCACCAGGTTGTCCAGCTTGGCTGTTTCCACCCGCACGGTTTTTTCCATTTTGTGCGCAATTGCGGCCTGCACCCCGGAAGCCCCGGGCGCTTTTTCAGCAGCCGCTTCTTTAACCGCTTCTTTCACTGCAGCTTTTTCCGCCAGCGGCGTAATTGTTAGGCCGGCTATTTCTGCAATCGATTCAATAGCATGCCTGAGCTCCTGCAGGCGCGGCTTGCCTACCAGGAGAAGAGAAAAAGTATTTTCAAAGCGCTCCTCCTCCAGATCCTGCAGGGAGGGGATGGCGGCTATAATCTCTCCATGCCCTTCCACCGCTTTCAACACCATGTAGGCGCGCACAGATTTCAATAAGGAACCTTCCCTTAATTCCACATCGAGCTGGTAGGCTTCCTCTCCCCTGGCCAGGGCCTGCTTGAGGGTTTCTTTTTCAAATTCACCGAGCTCGCTGAAAACATCGGGGTAAATTGTTGTTCCAGGCTCCTCCTCTTTGTCCCTGGCGGCAGAATCCTTGGCGGCAGATCGATCGCCAGGCCGGACGGCACCCTCCTCGCTCCAGGAAGCCAGCTTCCCGGCGATGCTCTCCACCTGGGCGCTGTACTTATCCAGCTCATCAAGGTTATCTACCATTTCGTGGATCATGTCAACTGCGCTAAAAAGCAGGTTTATCAGGGAAGTAGTGGCCTGCAGCCTGCGAGAACGCAGCTTGTCCAGCATGTTTTCCAGCTCGTGAGTTAAACTGCTAATAGCCTCATAACCCATGGTGCCTGCCATACCTTTGAGGCTGTGGGCGGCCCTAAACATCTCAGCTAGGTAATCGCTGTTATCAGGGTTTTTTTCCAGCCTCAGGAGGCAGTCATTAAGTGTCTGTATATATTCCTGGGCTTCAGCCAAAAAAAGATCTTTGTACTCTTCCAAGGCTGTTCCCCCTTTCTTAAATGGTGCTAAGCCTGAGCTCCCGTTATGCTTAATTTGTCAGCTTGACTTCCTCTAGGGCAATTTTTTCGCTGGTGGTCAGGATTTTCTCGAGCCTTAAAATGATGATAAGCCTTTCATCCAGCTTACCCACTCCCTCGATGAGGTCTGTGCGGGTACCTGCCACCGTGGCAGGAGGGGGCTGTATGTTTTTTTCGGGGATGCGGAGCACTTCGCTGACGGAATCGACGATAAGTCCCACTTCATTTTCTTCGATCTCCACAATGATAATCCTTGTCTGATCGGTTCTCTCCCCGGCAGAAAGCTCAAACCGCTTGCGCAGGTCAACAACAGGTATGACCTCACCCCGCAAGTTTATGACTCCCTCAATAAAGTCTGCAGACTGCGGCAAAGGA
>JAAZDU010000026.1 GCA_012512665.1 Bacillota bacterium
AAATAAAAGGGGGCTATTTAGTGAGGCGGTTAATTAGTGGTTTTTTATTAATAAGTGTAATGGTATTTATTTTTGCTGGCTGTGGTGGGACAGACAAGCCTGCAGCAAATAGCAATGATGATGTGGAGACGCCAGCAGAAACTTTTACCTGGCGTTTGCAGTGTGCTTACGGGGAAGCAGACATAGAGTATATAGCTCTGGAACCTTGGGTAGAAGCTATTAAAGAAAGAACTAATGGTCGTTTAATAATTAATACGTTTCCTGGTGGAACAATAGTTCCAGAAGATCAGCAACTGGAGGCTGTTGCTAGAGGAGCAATAGATGTTTCCCATGCTATGGGAGGTTACTGGAGAGGCACAGTCCCAGTTGGTGATATTGACCTGGGTCTTCCTGGACAGTATCCCGGTTTTCGTTCATTGGATCTTGTAATGAATATGCTCTACGAATTTGAAGATGGCAGATTATCCGAGATTTTCCGTGAAGCTTATAGAGAGCAAGCTGGAGTATATTATTTAGGTTCACATTCCTATCATGGCTATCCTGTTATTATCTCTACTGTTCCTATCCAGAGCATAGATGATCTAAGGGGCTTAATTATAAGGGTTACCGGTGCATACGCTGACTTGTTTGAGGAACTTGGTGCTTCAACTACTTTTGTACCAGGTGGTGAAATGTACACTGAATTACAACTAGGTACTATTGATGCTGCCACTTGGAGTATAGAGGGGTTCTTGGGCTATAGTTGGTATGAAGTTGCGCCTTATCTTATGTCACCCACTATCTCTGACCACAATTGCAGCAATATGCTAATAAATCCCGATTCATGGGAAGCGTTGCCTGATGATATCAAGGCAATTGTTGAGGAAACTTATCATGAGGTTTTTATGCCCACACTTTTCCAGATATATGAAGACGAGTGGGATAGGGTAGTTGAAAAACAAGAAGAGCTAGGTTATGAAATTGTCCAAATACCTGAAGAGACTATTGAGGAAATAAAAACAATAGCCAGGGAAAAAATATGGCCGGAGATAGCAAACAAAGACGAGTACACCAGGCAAGCAATGGACCTAATAGAGAGATGGTACGAAGCTAACTAAAAACAAAATTAATTAAACGATGGGGGGGAGGGGATAAAAAGGGGTTATACTTATCCCTCTCTCTCAACATAACAAAAGGGGAATTATTTATGCGCAGAGTTGAAAAAGTGATTGACCTTATGAATGAATGGTTAGGTAGGATCGTCAGCCATTTTTTGCTTTTCATTTTAGCAGTGTCAGTCATTCAGGTATTTATGAGATACGTATTTAAGCGCCCTCTCATCTGGGTTTGGGACGTTAATCATTATCTTTTTGCTTCTATGATATTTCTGGGGGCTGGATATCATCTTCTCCACCGCCAAATTATTGCTGTAGATGTTCTTTATTCCCGTTTTTCTCCAAAAATGAAGGCCTTTGCGGATCTTCTTGCTTTTATCGCAACAATTATTTTTAGTATTACGGTGATCTGGAAGGGGGGGGAATCTGCCTGGCGCTCCTTTGTAGCCAAAGAAGTTACTGTTAGCATTTTCGCTCCTCCCCTTTATCCTTTACGAGCTCTACTCCCCATTGGGGCTATTCTATTATTGCTGCAAGCAGGGGTGCAATTTACTCGCGATTTTTTTGCGGTATTTAAAAGAGATGAAATTGACACAAATATCATGGAAAGGGTGGGGAAAAGTGGGGATTGAACTTATTACAGCGCTTTTGTTTATTTCTCTTTTCTTTTTACTAATGATGGGAGTGCCGGTGGCCTTTGCCCTCGGAGGTATAACGGTCATCTTTACTATAATTTTGTGGGGCATAGAGGGACTCTCCAACATTCCCCTTGTAATATTCAATCAAATGAGCCCAACTCTTTTAGCACTTCCTCTCTTTTTACTTATGGCAAGTGTTTTAGAGCGTTCCGGTTTGGCTGATGCTATGTATGAAGCAATTTACCGTTGGATAGGTTTCGTGCCAGGGGGGCTAGCTATGGGGACAGTACTTATATGCACTATTTTTGCTGCCATGTCTGGTGTAAGTGGTGCGGCAACAATAGCTATGGGCTTGGTGTCTATTCCCTCTATGCTTAAACGCAATTACAACAAACACCTGGCTATTGGCTGTGTAGCAGCTGGTGGTGTTTTAGGAATTGTTATTCCTCCAAGTGTTATCATGATCATTTATGCTACTGCTGTCAGGATATCGGTAGGAAAGCTTTTTTTTGCAGGAGTAATACCCGGGGTTTTAGTCGCAGTCATGCATATGATTTATATTGGAATTAGAAGTGCTCTTGATCCTAGCTATGGACCACCAATACCACCCGAAGAAAAAGTAAGTTTTAAGGAAAAATTGATATCCTTGAAAACGCTTATTCTTCCGGCGATACTAATTTTCTCAGTGTTGGGAGTAATTTATACTGGCATTGCTACACCTACAGAAGCTGCCGCTGTTGGCGCACTAGGTGCCTTTATCTGTGCAGTAATTCATGGCCAGTTTAACCTCAAGCTTGTTACCGAGGTTATACGCAGCACACTTGGCATAAGCTGCATGGTGATGTGGATTGTGGCTGCCGCTTCAATTTTTAACTCTCTTTACATTGCTGTAGGTGGACGGGAATTAATTGTTAACATGGTAACCGGGTGGGATGTGAGTCCCTGGCTTATTATCATAGGTATGCAGCTTTCCCTTTTCTTTTTAGGAATGATTATGGATGACTACGCTATTGTTATGCTGACAGCTCCTATTTACGCACCCATAGTTGCAGCTATGGGTTTTGATCCCATTTGGTTCGGTGTTCTTTTTATTCTAAATATGCAGATGGCTTATTTAACACCACCTTTTGGCTTTAATTTATTCTATTTAAAAGGGGTTGTTCCGAAAGGAATAACAATGGGGGACATTTATACCTCTGTTATTCCTTTTATAGCAATTCAAGCATTAGGGCTGGCTTTAGTTATGGCTTTTCCTAAACTAGCCTTATGGCTGCCTAATTTGCTTTAGTTATTGGAAACAAGGCATTTTTGCCTGCTGTTAATAAAATATAGGGGAGGATAGTTTAAATGATAACAGAGACCAACATCTCTTTAAAAACTGAACTGCCGGGACCCAAATCAGAGGCTCTGCTGGAGCGCCGCCAGAAAAGCATCCCACGGGGTATCTCCAGCACAGCGCCTATTGCTGTAGAAGAAGCCCACGGTGCGCTATTAAAGGACGTAGACGGCAACGTTTTTATTGATTTTGC
>JAAZDU010000324.1 GCA_012512665.1 Bacillota bacterium
ACCGGCTGGGATTATAATTGCCCTTTTCTCTCAGATAGGCGATTTAAGCCAGTCGGCGCTTAAAAGAGAGGTGGGGGTAAAAGATTCCGGATCACTTTTGCCGGGGCACGGCGGTATTCTGGATCGCTTTGACGGCCTGCTGTTTGCAGCCCCTGCCTTTTATGCTTATTATCTTTTGCTGTTATAGCCGATATTATTTACTCTTTGACTGTTTGTGGGTATAATAAAAATGAGCGTTTTTAGGAGATTATACCATGCTGAAAAGAATAGCTATCCTGGGGTCTACGGGTTCAATTGGCACCAAAGCTTTACAGGTTATCGAATCATTTCCCCAAAAGTTTAAAGTTGTAGCTCTTGCGGTAAATAAAAATACTGAGCTTTTGGTAGAACAGGTAGCAAAGTTTAAACCTAAAGTTGTAGCGGTAGCCGATGAAGAAAAAGCCAAACAGCTTAAAGGCCTTTTACAGATTCCTGTTTGGGCAGGCAAAAAAGCTATTGAAGAATTGGTAACAATACCGGAAGTAGATGTGGTTTTAAATGCCTTGGTGGGATTTAGCGGTTTAAAACCAACGCTTACGGCTATACAACATCATAAAGATATAGCTTTGGCTAATAAAGAAGCACTGGTTGCTGGTGGAGAATTATTAACTAAGTTTTCATCGGAAAAAAAAGTAAAAATATTACCTGTTGATAGCGAACACTCTGCTATTTTTCAATGCCTGCAGGCCGGCAGCTCCTCTGAGCTAAGGAATATTTTTTTGACTGCTTCAGGAGGTCCTTTTCTCAATACGCCGCTGCCGCAGCTAAATAAGGTAACGCCTGCACAGGCCCTTCAACATCCCAACTGGAAGATGGGAGCAAAGATTACTATTGACTCAGCAACGCTCATGAACAAAGGCCTGGAAGTGATAGAGGCCCATTGGCTTTTTAACGTGGAGTATGATTTTATTAAGGTTATTATCCATCCGCAGAGCATTGTGCACTCTATGGTTGAATTCGTAGATGGAACTTTCATTGCACAGCTTGGCCCTACAGATATGTATTTTCCTATTCAATATGCTTTAACTTTTCCCGAGCGATGGCCAAATAGTAGGAAAAAGCTAGATCCTTTTGCTCTTAATGAACTAACCTTTTATAAACCTGATGATTCCAAGTTCCCTTGTTTAAAGCTAGCCTATGAGGCCGGCAGAAAAGGAAAAACTTTTCCCGCCGTATTAAACGCGGCTAATGAAATAGCTGTCCAATATTTTTTAAAGAGGAAAATTAAATTTACTTCCATTCCCCGTGTTATTGAAAAGGTTTTAGAGAAGCATACTGTTTTAAATGCTGATAGTTTTGAGGTTTTAAGCTATGTTGATGCTTGGGCCAGGGAAATGGCCGAGGAGATTATATTTAAAGGAGAGAAATAAGTGGTAAACACTATTATAGCTTCCGTTGTTTTATTTGGATTGCTTATTTTCGCCCATGAGCTGGGTCACTTTATAGCAGCGCGCAGGGCAGGAATTCATGTCATTGAGTTTGCTATTGGTTTTGGCCCCAAGCTGCTTGCAGGGGAAAGAAATGGCACGCGTTATTCTCTCAGGGCCTTTCCTTTAGGAGGTTTCTGCCGCATGCTGGGAGAGGAACCCGATGAGATAGTTGAGGACGGGAGTTTCCAAAGCAAACCAATTCTGAGCAGAATAGGCGTTATCGCTGCCGGGCCTTTAATGAACTTTATCCTGGCCATCTTGCTTTTCTTTTTAATCTTTTTCTTTATAACAGGGGTCCCCCTTACAGGGTCTACTGTTATTGGGCTGGTAACACCTGAAGGTCCGGCCGATAGAGCTGGACTGCAGCAGGGGGATGCCCTTGTTTCCATCAATGGAGTAAAGGTAGAAGACTGGAGCGGAGTTGTAACTCAGATTAATGCACATCCTGCCCAAGAGATTTCTATTGTTTTTGAAAGAAGCGGTGAACTGCGGCAATTAACAGTTCCCACTATCAAAGATGAACAGACAGGGCGAGGGTTAATTGGAATTGCCCCCCAGCAAAAGAAATTCTCCTTTTTTTCTTCTCTCTACTTTGGTTTTACCAATACGATTGGCTTTATTAAATTGATTTTTGTTAGCCTATGGCAAATGTTAACTGGACAAATACCTGCTGATGTAGCCGGTCCTGTTGGTATTGTAATGGTAGTGAACCAAGTTGTTAAATCAGGTATTGAAAACTTTTTTTCTCTGGCTGCTATCATTAGCATAAATCTGGGTATTATTAACTTGCTGCCTATACCGGCGCTTGACGGCAGCAGGCTTGTCTTTTTAACCCTGGAAGGGATTAGGGGGAAACCTGTTGATCCCCAAAAAGAAGGTTTTATACACTTCGTTGGCTTTACCATATTGATCTTATTAATGATCCTCATCGCCTACCAGGATATTACCAGGTTAAACCTATTATAAGGAAGTGCTTTTATGCGTAGGGTTACCAGGTCAGTTAGTGTGGGTGACGTTATAATTGGCGGGGACGCTCCTGTGGTTATACAATCTATGACCAATACCCCCACTTCAGATGTAAGTGCCACCCTATGCCAGATAAAAGCATTAAAAAAAGCAGGATGTGAGTTAGTAAGGGTGGCTATTCCGGACAAAAATGCCCTGCAGCCTTTTGAAGAGCTGCTAAAATTGTCTCCCATTCCTTTAATAGCGGATATACATTTTAACTACAAATTAGCGCTTGAAGCCATAACAAGG
>JAAZDU010000325.1 GCA_012512665.1 Bacillota bacterium
AGCTTCACATTCCTTTATAAGTTTACTTAGTTCATTATAACCAGAGTTCTTTCTCGAAACAATTGCTTTTGCCAATGGATACCATAATAGCATTTTTTAAATAAAATTAAATTATATTAATAAATAATTAACATAATCTCTGCAAGCTTCTTGTTACCATAGCTGGTAAGGTTTGCTTTAATAAGGACTTCTGCATATAATCTGGTTAACATAATTTGTGCAGGCCATGCCTGGACAAACAAAAAGTTATCACAGGAGGTCACATAATGTTATGAAGAAAAAAAGGACTCCAAATATTTTTGTTGACTGCTTTGCTCATTTTGGGCCCGTTTTCCTTTGTCGCCCAGGCTAACACCCATACAGTTATGCCAGGTGAGACCATATTCCTTATTGCCCAGCGCTACGGCGTTTCCTACCAGGCCCTCTCCCAAATAAACAACCTGGCAAACCCAGACATCATTTATCCAGGAAACAAAATTAACCTGCCCGAGCCTTATACTGTAAAAGAAGGAGACACCCTGTGGAAACTGGCCCAAGCCAGGAGGACAAACCTTAATATACTGCTTATGTTAAACAACCTTGCTAATCCAAATCAGCTGTTTCCTGGCCAGAAAATCCTTTTACCACCAGCTTTCGCAGCAGGCTCAAGCAGCACAGCTATGGCTTCCCGCGGCGGTAGAAATTACGCTTTCTTCCCTTCCGAAATAGACCTTTTTGCCCGCCTTGTCCACTCTGAAGCTGCCGGCGAACCTTACATAGGACAGGTAGCTGTAGCCGCCACAGTACTCAACCGCATCAACAGCCCGCGCTATCCCAATACCCTCACAGGAGTAATATACCAGGTCTCCAACGGTTTTTACCAGTACAGCCCTGTATTGGACGGCAGAATTAACCTGCCAGCAAACCAATCGGCTTATAATGCCGTCAGGGATGCTCTACAGGGTTGGGATCCATCTCTGGGTGCAACAGGCTTTTATAATGCCAGCAAGACTACAAACCAGTGGGTCAGGCAGCAGCCTGTTACAACAGTCATAGGCAATCACATCTTCTTCCGCTAAAACCTTAGCAAAAAAGCAGGGGCTGTCCAATAAAGGGCAGCCCTTATAAGCTGCATTCTTTCTGACGCTTTCCTTATACTATAATACTATAAAAGTATTATAAAGCTGCCACCAAAGTTTAGTAGCCCCTGTTTTTGGTAATTTAGCAGGATTATCCTGCCTGATGCCGAACCTAGTTATATATAAAAATGCCCTCTCCTGTTCCCCTGCATGCCAAGGAGGTACATAGATGCGACAACGAATTTTTTTTGGCCAGTTTTTAATATATGCCTTGGCCTTTACTTTATTTTTTATAACCTTTTTCCAGGGAAAAGCCACTGCCACTGAAAGCAAACCTATAAATATTTATATTAACAACCAGCCCCTGGCTACAGATGTCCCTCCCCTTATTATAGACGGTAGAACGCTTGTCCCCTTTCGCCCTGTTCTGGAAGCTCTGGGCGCCCAGGTCCACTGGTCAGCATCAGAAAGAAAAGTAACCGCCTGCAAGAAAAACCTTGTTATCACCCTTACTATTGACAGCTCTCTGGCCTATCTGCAGCAGGAACCCGTTTTGCTGGATGTTCCTCCCCGCATATTGGCCGGCAGGACTTTAACCCCTCTACGTTTTGTGGCTGAATCACTGGGGGCTACCGTTCAATGGGTCGAACAGGAGCGGTCTATTTACATACACAGCCCGGACCCTATTTCTTTTTCTATCAGCCCCGACCAGATACACCTTCTTCCCGGTCACACGCAATCCCTTAACCTAAAGGCAGTTTTTCCTCTCAACCTGAAACGGGATATTAAGCCTGAGCAGGTAAGTTGGTCGGTGGAACCTGAGGGCATAGTGGAAGTAAAAGGAGCCAGGGTAACAGCCCTGCGCCAGGGGAAGGCCACGCTGACAGCCAGCTACCGCGACCTTAAAGTAGAATTAAAAGCAAGGGTTTACCCGACACCGCTGGATTACATATCGCTCTTAAGCCGGGATGGCCAGGCCACGATAACCTTGCCCCAGGAGTACCCGCTTTTGCAGGTAAAAGTGCAAAAAGACAATAAGAGCTACACTTTCCGCACGCTATCTGCAGGGAAAGGCAAAGCGGAAGAGAAGAAAAAGATCATTCTTCCCTATGGGGAAGGTACCTATCAAATAGAAATTGACGCCTGGGACAACCATGACTGGGTTAACGTTCGCCGGTACCTTGTTTATAACCCATACCCTGTACCTGCTCCCGCAGAAGAGTACCTCTACCAGCGAGGCTACTTTAATACTACCATTGAGAAACCATCTTTAACATTGGATGTGGTGGATAGCATTCACATCAAAGGTAAAAGCGATGCAGAGTATTTTATTTTTCGCATCAGGCACACCAATGATCTGGATAACCCCATACATTTTAGCCACTATTTTGCTGGCGGCAATATTGATACTTATCTTTATTTACCCCTGGGAGAAGGACTTTACCATGTTACCATCTTTGCTTCCGCCACCTATAAGGGCACTTATAGAAATACCTGGGACTTTTTCGTCAATAATAAAGGTAATAAGCTGCGGGAAGATCTTATCCCTACAGGGGAGATACAAAGCGACCACCCCGATATTATAAGGCTTGCCCGTGATATTACCAGCGGCATCGAGCGCGACTATAATAAGTCCAAGGCAATTCACAACTGGGTGACTGCCAATATTTCTTATGATACCAATTCCCTGCTGAACGGCAGCATGGTCTGGGAAAATAATACAGCGCTGGAAGTCGTGAAAAATGCACAGGCCGTCTGTACCGGGTACGCCAACCTTACGGCAGCCCTGCACCGGGCAATAGGTATTCCTGCCCTGGTAATTGAGGGCATTGCCCGCAACGCCGGCAACAGCCCGGTATCACAAAGCGCCCCCGGCGAGCCCAATCATGCCTGGAATGAGGTATTCGTAGAGGGGCAGTGGATTATACTGGATACCACCTGGGACGCAGGCTACCTGGATCCTGAAACCAAAAAATTCGTGCCTGACCCCAGGCAGCTGTATTTTAATCCCAACCCCCTTGTTTTTTCTCAAACGCATACTAAAATAATCCCTTAAAAAGAAATTGGGTGAAAGTCATGTTGAACACTAAAAAAATTGAACGCATCAACGAACTGTACCAAAAACAAAAAGCTGGAACACTTTCCGCAGAGGAAAAAATAGAGCAGGAAAATTTGCGGCAGGAATATATTAAAGCCATTAAGGAGCGGGTCAGGCAAAGCCTGAGCCAGCTGGTAAAAGACTCAGATAGCAAAAGCTCTAAAAAACATTAAATTAATATGTTATATCATAAAAGGAGATGTAATCTTATGAACGTTGAAGAAAGAATCAAGAAGATGGGAATTGTATTACCTGAGCCAGCCGCGGCTTTGGGCATGTACGAACCCCTGATAATAACAAATGATTTAATATTTACCTCGGGTAACCTGCCCCTGGAAAAAGGTGAACTCAAATTTAAAGGTAAGCTGGGCTTAAGCGTATCTCTTGAGGAAGGGCTTGCCGCCGCTCAGCTCTGCACGCTAAATGCCCTGGCTACATTAAAAGATAAAATAGGCAGTCTAAACCGTATTCTGAGAGTTGTCAAAGTCACAGGTTTTGTCAATAGCACTCCCGATTTTACCGACCATCCCAAAGTAATTAACGGCGCCTCCAAGCTTTTGGTGGACCTCTTTGCAGAGCAAGGGCTACATGCCCGCTCCGCTGTAGGTGTTGCCGCCCTGCCTTTAGACGCCGCTGTGGAAATTGAATTTGTATTCCAGCTAGCGCCTAAATAATAAGTTAGCAGGCCAAAAAGGCTTAAACATTTATTTTAGCATACCTGGTCTGCGCCAGGCGGGCTATAAGGTAGTAAAAAATTCCCCCGATAAAGAGGGAAATACCGGCAATTAAGAAGAAAATAAGATGCAGAGGCAAGCTGCATCGCAGTCCCCAGAAGGCGACCAGGATACTGGGCAGCAAAACAGCCGCGCTGAGCAGCATTCCCAGCAGTGTATTGATATTCTGCTTAATGGCTTTCTGGGGGTTATCCCAATCCAGGTAAGGGCGCAACAGGTCAACGAACAGGTTGGAGGTCAAAACGGGAAAACAGGCAACAAGGCCAAGCAGGGCAATAATGATCATATCTAGCGCCTTCCAGGGAATGACGGCAGAAAACAAAAGAACAAGGGGCACTGCCAGGGCAGCCAGCAGGTAGCCAGCCAAAAGCTTACCTTGTAACTGCTGCAGGGGATTGATCGGAATTACCTTGGAAAGCCAAAACATTTTCCCTTCCCGGGAAATAGAGCTGGAAAGGGCCGCAGAAAAAATAGACATAATGGCTATAAAACCTGCTCCAGCCAAATTAAGAACCCCACCCAGCCCGGGACGATTAAGCTCTTCTATAAGAAGAGCTAGCTCTCCACCGGACAAAAGAGGCACTACCAGGATAACGGGGACAATAACTAGCGTGGCCAGGCTATTAAATAGATAGACCGGCGTTCTGATCAGTATTTTAAGCTCCCGCAGAGCAATAGCCCATCTGGGGGAAGAAACCCTGCCCAGGTGCCTTTCCAGCTCTCTGGAGTCGAGGAGCCGTGAGACAGGGGCTTCCTGCCCTCCGGCCCAACCTCTAAAGAATAGCCTCCGGGCTGCCGCTAAAACCAGCACTACTGCCAGCACGCTGGACAAGGCCGTCATAAGAAAATTAAAAAGTGCAGCCGCCCCGGCAGAGGCCAGGGATCTGGTCAGCCAGAGGGCAGGGGGATATATCCTGGCGATGTAAGCAGCCAACCCTTCTGGGTCCTGCAGCAGGGACTGGACATAAGCCAGTTCGTTCCCTTCAGGGAGGCGGGCCAGGTAATAGTTTAATACTACTACAGCTAAAATAATAAAGAACATGCTGAACAGGCGCAGTGTATCCTTTCTCTGGCTAAGGCCGGTAGCTGACATCAGCACCAGCACTGCCAGCGAAGCTGCTGCCAGAGGAATGACGGGCAACAGCAAAAAGGAAAAAACTGCTATAGGCCAGAACAAAGAACCTGGCGCGCTGCGCGTTCCATAAATCCAGAGGGCAGACAGAAAAAAAGGAGCAACTGTCAGGTATTCCTCAACCAGGACGACGGCAAATTTGCCCCCCAAAATATGGGAAAAAGGAAGGGGCAGTGACATCAAGAAGGGAAGGTCGTTAGAAAAATAAAAGGCGGAGACAACATAAACAATCCCCACAAAAAAAACCAGGACGCTGGCCATAACTGTCGCCATCGTCAGGACAACCTGCTCCTGCCCCAGGGGGGCAGTGGCCTCGTAAACAGCATCCACAAGGCGCATGTAAAGGAAAAAAAGCGGCAAGAAACTGGCTATCACCAGCGCAAAAATCCCCAGCCCGGTCATAAATTTTTTATCCCGCCGCGCCAGATAGTACCTCATGGCTGCCAGGCCAAATGACACCTTAAAGTTTAGTTTAATAAGCACCCAGAGGCTGTTTGTTTTCATTCTTCTGTCAGCTCCAAAAATATATTCTCCAGCGATTCCGTGTCCTGGGCCAAACCTTTTAGCTCCTCCATCGTCCCGCAGGCAATAAGCCTGCCGCGGTGAATAATACCCACCCGGTGGCAAAAGCGCTCGGCCACCTCCAGCACATGGGTGGAGAAAAAAACCGTGCGCCCCCGGGAAACATGCTCCTGCATTAATTCCTTAAGGTTACGGGAAGAGCGTGGGTCCAGCCCTGTCATGGGCTCATCAAGGATAAAGACCGGAGGATCGTGAAGCAGAGCCCCTGTTAACACTATCTTCTGGCGCATGCCGTGAGAATAGCTCTGGATTAAATCATTCACAGCCTCCTGCAGGCCAAAAAGCTCCAGGCAGCGGCTGATCCTTTCCCTGCGCAGCTCTCCCGGCACACCATAGACATCCCCCAGAAAATTGAGGTATTCTATACCGGTCAGCTTCTCATAAAGCATGGGGTTATCCGGTACAAAACCAATAGACCTTTTGGCGGCCAGGGGTTCTCGTTGTATATCATGCCCGTCAATCTCGATAACCCCTTCATCGGGCTCCAGAAGGCCGACCATCATTTTAATGGTCGTGGTTTTACCCGCCCCATTAGGGCCAAGAAAACCAAAGATCTCCCCTCCCTTTACCTCTAAATCCAGTTTGTCTACCGCTTTCACACCGCTGCGGTTATAACTTTTAGATATACCGCGCAACCGGATCATAATTATCCTACCTTAACAACCTATCTTTTCTCCCATTATCTATTTTTTCTCACCAAAAAACAAGAGGGGCAGCACTAAAGGAAAAGCATTGTTCTTGTAGAATATAACAGTAAATAACAAAGGGGCTGTAAAACCAGGCTGCTGGAGGCTTATTTTGCACAACTTGTTTCTGCGAGGGAAAAAAATACTATACATTGTTCTCCTACTTACCTTTACCCTGGCGCTCTGCTGCGCGCAGGCAAATTATGCCCAGGCAAAGAGCCAGATCCAGGTTTTTGTGGAGGGACAAAAATTAGACCTTGACGTCAACCCGCTTATCCAAAACGGCCGCACCCTTATACCGGCGCGGGCTATTATGGAAGCTCTGGGAGCAAGCGTATCCTGGAACGGGGAAAAAGGAACTGTCTTCATCACCAATCAGGAGAATAAC
>JAAZDU010000326.1 GCA_012512665.1 Bacillota bacterium
GGAAAGCACAGTCTAAAACCCTCCTATAAATATCTACCAGCTTCCTGGAAACTCTAAACATGCAAACGTATGTTTGTATATTTAACAGGTACCTGCTACAATTAAAAGCGCCTTGCAAGGCAACACAGGCCTTTTAAATTAAGCAGGAGGGAGGTGAAAAATAGATGCCTGTTACTGTCATCCCCCTGGGGTCCAGGATGCAGCTTCGCTTTAAAGTTGGCGAAACGGAAGGAGGGCGCGACATCGTACGCAGCCGTTCTTTCAGCAACATAAAGCCCGATGCCCAGGACGAAGATGTCCACGCCGTGGGAACAGCCCTGGCACAGCTGCAGGTAAACGAACTGCTGGCCTTGCGCCGGATAAACGAGGTAGAGCTGGAAGAATCCTAAGGGCCATTTATGGCTCCCCATTACTGGCAAGGAGGTGAATAAATGAGCAAGACACTGCGGCTCATATTTCAAACTTCAGCGGGAAGCACCAGTTCAATTTCCCTGGCTGACCCGGCAGAACCGGTTGACCCCTCTGCCATCAGCGATGCTATGGATACCATTTTAAATACCGGCATCTTTACCAGCAGCGGCGGCGACCTGGTAGAAAAAGTAAAAGCTGAAATTGTTACCCGCGAAGTAGAAACTGTTGCAGAATTTTAAGCATAAGGGAGGGCATACCCCTCCCTCTTTTAATAAACTATAAGGAGGTGGTGGTTTTTGGAAGAAATATACGGCATGATCGCCAACGTAGGCTTCCCCATAGCCATCAGCGTCTACCTGCTGGTGCGCATTGAAGGTAAATTGGAAAGCCTCACAGTGAGCATCCGTGAACTCTCCCAGGCCATCGGCAAAATGAACTAAAAAGCTGCCCGGGGGCGGTTCTAACCTGCCAGAGGGCGGCGGTTCTTCTGGTAGGAAGGACGGCTCTGGCAGACGCAGGCGTTACCATAAAACCTAAGGGGTGAGAATACCATTGAACAACATCCGCGTAGCTCCCAACTTTGTCTTGAAAGAATTTGAATGTAAAGACGGTTCCCACCAGGTGGTGCTCTACAGCAAGCTCCTGGAAAAACTGCAGAAACTGCGGGATCTGCTGAAGCAGCCGGTAATCATAAACTCCGGCTACCGCAACCCTGAACACAACAAAAAGGTGGGAGGAGCACCTGGCAGCCTGCATTTAAAGGGCATGGCCGCCGACATTGTTGTCAGAAGCATCTCCCCGGCCAGGCTGGCAGAGAAAGCCCGGGAAGTGGGCTTCGACAAGGTAATAGTTTATGCAAGCCATGTCCATGTAGAAGTGCGGCAGTAGCACCAACGCCATTTAGGCCTGCCAGAAGGGGGGCGGCTAACCCTCCCTTGCTGGCAGTTTTTTTTGTTAGGCAAATTTTATACAAATTTTATAGGATAAATTTATACGATATAAAAGGGATCGCCTGTAAAAAAGTCAAATATAGAGTATGTCAGGCCTGTTATTGACAGTTTTGGCATATTAACGTTCTAGAAGGTGGGGTTAAATGATATCGATTGTTTCGGACAGTTCGTGTGATCTGCCCCGGGAGATAATTGATCACTACCGTATTCGTATTGTCCCCTTAAAGATATTGATTGAAGAGGAAGAGTACCTGGAAGGTGTAGATATAACGCCTGAGGAATTTGCTCACAAAATGCTAAAAACAAAAACACTCCCCAAAACATCCCAGCCATCACCGGCCGTTTTTTCGCAGGCCTTTAAAGAATTAAGCGCTGAAAATGAAGATAATCAAATTCTCTGTCTGACCATCTCTTCCAAGCTGAGCGGAACCTACCAATCAGCAGTTTTGGGCAAAGAAATGTCGGGTTTATCAAGAGTAACAGTTTTCGACACCCTGGCCGGCTCCCTTGGGCACGGCTTGCAAATTATGAAGGCTGCTGAAATGTCCCTGCAGGGTTTTTCTTTAGAAAAGATAATCGAAGAACTAAAAAGCTACAGAAAGCGCATGAATATTTTAATCCTGCTGGACACGCTGGAAAATATTGTTAAAGGCGGCCGCTTGAGCAAGTTTAAGGGCTCGCTGGCAGAAATACTCAACATAAAAGTGCTGCTCGAGGGCGTAGAAGGTGAAGTGCGCCTGCTCAGCAAAGTGCGGGGAAGAAAAAAGTTCTTGCGTCATGCTCTGGAATTGATTGGCACCAAGCTTGGTGCCGGCCAAAATTTAATGTTCGGTATAACTCACCTCAACAACCAAAAAGATACAGAATATCTATCTCAAGAGATAAAAGAAAGATACCAGCCCAAAGGCATTATTATTAACCACATGGGTGCAACCATGGGTACCTACGCCGGCAACGGCGGCCTCATTATATCGTTTTAGTGAGTCCTGTACTAAGTGATGGTGTCAAAAATCAGTTCTTTTACGCTTCTTTTGGGAACATAGTGGACGCCATTTTCATCGCGCCAGTAGCGGGTATCGCCGTCTTCTCCTACCGTGGTTATCACCACTTTTTCCGCCGGCTTCCCCAGGGCCAAAACCAGCAGAATGGAATACTGCTCGGGTATTTGCAACAATTCCCGCAGGCGGGCACGCTTTACAGAGGAAAAAATACAGCCGCCCAAACCCAGCTCTGCAGCCCCCAGCATAATAGTCTGGGCGGCTATGCCGTGGTCCCAATTTATCTCCTTGCAGATGCTGTTATCGCCTAAAATGACAATATAGGCAGTTGGTCTCTCACCAGGTGCAGGCCCTGCCCAATCCTTCAAAGCCGCGGCCCAGGTAAGGCAGGAAAAAATCTTTTCGTTGTGGTCCGCGCTGGTAGATAGCAAATATTTTAGCGGCTGCATGTTAGCCGCCGAAGGGATCAAGCGGGCCAGCTCAATCAACTGGTAGAGGGTCTCTTTATCGACTTTATAAGACTCATCAAAGCGCCGGTACGACCGGCTCTGCTGCACAAGCTTTTTTAACATCAGATCAACTCCTGTAGATTAATCAACCAAACAATATGCCATTTATTGCTTTCACTGTAGCACAACAATGATCTTCTTTAAAATATGAAAATACTCCGGTAATCTTTCATATATTTGCACAGCAATTTCCTCATTATAAGTATGAGAAGTTCTGTTTCTATCATCTACCATTTGAAGTGCTATTTTTGTTTCATTGTCTTCTAATAATCCAACCTCTCTTAACGACCTAAATACGCCCTTGGGAGAGCCAACATCTATTCCCTCTATTTTAAACAAATAATGTTTGGCTGCTTTCCATACAGCTTCAAATGTATATTCAAACCTTTGTATGGCAGCATCCCTTTGAACGGTTGATGTTTCTTTAAGCTTTAACACTTCATCAAACGTCTTCAATGCTTTTTTTGCAGTTGCTATGCGCTGCTTCATCCTTTCCATTGAATAGCCCCCTCTAAAAAAGCCTTACGCTTATTTGCGTCCATTCCCGCCAAATCTACTAATTCTACACGATATGGAATATCTGATTGTTCCAGTTCCTCCGCAATATCTGCCAGGAATCCTACCGGCAGGGGTTCCTTGGAAAGGATAGCTACATCAATATCAGATGTCCTTTTTTCCTCTCCCCTTGCCCACGAACCTACAAGATATATGCTGGCCTGCCTATCATTAAAAAAGCTGCAGATGAGTTGCCTTACTTTTTCCAGGCTTTTTTTCTTAATCTCTGTTGTTCCCATTCTAACCACCTGTTTTATAGCTTAAAACTTACCCATTCGGTGCCGCCTGTTTTGGGGCCCCAGTCGAACTCGGCGCCGAAGATCTCGCCGATGGCTCTTAAAGGAAGCACTGTGCGGCCGTCGCGGATAAAGGCAGCCACGTCAGACTTCACCTGCTTTAGCTCGCCCTTATCCAGCACCCTGATGGTCTCGGAGCCAATGGTAATTGTAACTATTTTATTCTTATAGGGGATAAACACTTCCTCTACCGGCCCCTCCTTCGGCTCCCACTTGATATCGCTTTCCTCTACGCCAAAGGCCTGGGCGATAAAGCGCACGGGCACAAAAGTGCGCTCGCTCTGGATAAAGGGGGCCATATCCATGGTGGCTTCCTTGCCGTCAACCAGGTAGCGTGTCTCGCCAATATACATTTTTACTTCCTGCGCCAAAGCTTTGGCAAAATCAATCTTAACCGTTACAGGTATCTCTGTCTCGGTAATAACATGAACATCATATGCTTCTTTAGTAAGCGATTCTACCACAAAAGTTGCCTCGGCGCTTCCCACTTCAAAGTTTTCCTGCAGAACAAGGCTTAGCCTTGGCGGTGCCAACACTTCATAACCTGTTTTATCCTTATCCAGCACAGCCGCCGGCCTGCCATTTTTATCTAAATAAGTTAGCTTTACCGTTGCCCTATTTCCGGAAACCATTACATCTGCATCCAAGTACCAGGGCTCCCCGCTAATGGAGATAGTAAGCCGATCGGTTAAATCAGTACCTTTATGGAAAGCTAGTACTTCAACCTCACCACTTGCTCCGGACTCGGCAACGAGCCAGGCTTCATCTCCCACCTGGTAAATTGACGCCATGTTGTGGTTGGTCAGGGCAAAAGTTACATCATCCGCATTTAAAATAATTTCGTTGTCCTGATCATCAACTAAGGTTGCAGTTAATTTGGTAACTTCCTGCAGTTCCTTCCTATGATCAACTTTATCAAGTTTATCGAGCAGCGCCCTAACCTCGGTCAAAGAGCGCTCCCTTGAACGTATATGCACCCTGTCTGCTTCTAAGACTAATTTGCTCTCCTTGCCAAATATTTTAGAGTGGATCTCGCAGGTAGAAGATATGCCGGTGCCGGCAATAAAAGCCTCCAGCTGGTATATGCCTTCTTCGGGAAAATGATAATATAAGTAAATCCCGTCTTTATCTGCCCTCAGCAAACCTGCCGTATTTATTCTTCTCCTATCCGGCGCAATTAAAACAAGCTCTGCTACATCCTCTGGCTTCTGGTTCATATAATCCAGGGTCGTCTTATCTATCACATTTCCATAGCGATCCAGGTAATTAATACGTATTTTTTGATAACGCCCAGTTATTGCGCTCCGCCTGGCCGCTTCCGGCTTAACCTCGTAAGGAGCACCTGCCACAATTACCTTTTCCACCACATTGCTTACCCTGCCCAGGGCCTCAACCCTGTATTCATATTTGCCGGCTATATCCTTACTTATTTCCCTCTCTACTTTCCCGTAGCGATCGGAATCCGCGCGGGCAATGGTCCTCCAGCTTCCCCCCTCCCTGCGCTCTTGAAAAGCAACTTCTATCCCCTCAACATTTAATTTGCTGCTCCATAAAGAGGCAGTAAGCTTAAACCGTTCCCCGGCCCTGGCCTCATACCTGCCTGTGCCCAGGTACAGCTCTTCCAAATTATACTTTAAGAAATCAATTGTTTGCCTGCCATTCCTCAGCAAAGAGCTCATCCTGCTGTCGCGCGCTGCCCGGAAGACCACTTCCCCGGGGCTATCGGTGGTTAATTTAAGATAAATGCAGCCATCATCAAAGGTATAAATGGTATCATAAACCCTTCCCCTGCTGTCTTCCCAAACCAAATCAAAAATATTTACCCCGCTGCGCAGCTTGCTGCCGGACACCTCTGCTTTTACATTAACCCAGCCGTTGTCCCAGGCCCTGGCTTCAAGGTAAGCTGTTTCGCTGCTCCTGCTGGAATTAATGTAGAGCCTCTGCACACCATCGGTATCAAAGGGCGGGACGCCTCTCATGCGCCCAATACCATCTGCCTGAAAGACAATGCTGAGTTCGGCACTCCTCTGGGCATCCATGCCTTGCCTTTCCAGGGTTAAAATAGAGGCGCTGGCGCTGTAGGGGCCTACCACATCCAGGGTTGCCTGCAGCGAAAGATCATAGAGATCTTCCCAGCTTTCTATACCCAGCTCCGCCGGCTCTTTATACCTATCTTTATCCTGAACAGCATAAATGTTGTAAACGCCTGTATCCGCCGCACCGAACAGATCAGGTTCTATACGGCATTTAACACTGCTGCCCGGCCCAAATACACCAAAAATCACTGGCGTCCTGAATTCTTCTCCCCGGTAATCCAGGAACATGCCGCCTGGAGTCTCAAGAAAGAGGTAAACATACTCCTCTTTCGATAGCTCCACATTTACTATAACATCATGATTCTCGCCAAAATAGACGGCACTTCGCTCTAACCGTAGATCCCTGGGCTTCACGGCTGCATCTACACTGTCAATACAAACACAAGCGAAAACAACAAAAACCAGTAAAAACAGCAGCACCGGCAAAAAATTTTTTTTAGCCAAGCTCCTACCTCCTTCAGCTCCAGTATGCCGCACTCTCTATAGTTCCACTTCTACACTTCGCTTTTCATTAAAAAAAACCTGCCTGAGATGGCAGATATTTGCAAAAATAGTTACCGCCAGCAGCGGAGTAACAAGGTTCTTATTAATACAGCAAGGCTTAACGATAC
>JAAZDU010000327.1 GCA_012512665.1 Bacillota bacterium
GCCTCTGCCCCTATAAAAGACTGGCAAACTGTTCTTTCTACTAATTTTTTTATAAAGCAACTCTTCATCTTTTTCCAGCTCATCTTCTTCTTTGCAGTGTGGGCAAATAATTCGTATTAATCGCTGAGATACCACACCAACCAATGATGATACCAAAAGAAAAGGTTCAACACCCATATCTAGCAATCTTGTTACAGCCCTCGGTGCATCGTTTGTATGTAAAGTAGAAAATACCAGGTGCCCTGTTAGAGCTGCCCTAGCAGCAATTTCCGCTGTCTCAGCATCGCGTATTTCCCCAACCATGATTATGTTGGGGTCCTGCCTTAATATAGCCCGCAAGCAATTGGCAAAAGTTTGTTTAATCTTGTTATTTATCTGCACCTGATTAATACCAGGTAATCTATATTCAACAGGATCTTCGATTGTAATGATATTCTTTTCTGCACTATTAATGTGGTTTAATGTGGAATACAATGTGGTCGTCTTCCCGCACCCAGTGGGGCCAGTTACCAAAATCATGCCAAAAGAGTTATGCAAAAAACTGAGGTAACGCTGGAGATTATCTTTTTGAAAACCCAATTTATTGATTGGCATATCAATTTTATGAGGATCTAGTATCCGCAATACTACTTTTTCTCCATAAATGGTGGGCATAGTTGAGACACGAATATTTAACAATCTATCTTGCCATTTAAACTGGAAATTTGCATCCTGAGGAAGCCTTTTTTCAGCTATGTCCATCCCTGCTAAAATTTTAATACGCGAAGTAACAAGAAGCAAAACATCTTTAGGAATGGGAGCTACATCGTACAGAACACCATCTATTCGTAAGCGCACTCGCAAATTATTTTCTGTAGGTTCTAAATGAATATCGCTTGCACCCTGG
The DNA here is from genome assembly GCA_012512665.1 of Bacillota bacterium. Taxonomy (GTDB): domain Bacteria; phylum Bacillota; class Dethiobacteria; order DTU022; family JAAZDU01; genus JAAZDU01. The sequence continues at coordinate 887 of JAAZDU010000327.1, forward strand.
CTAGCTGCCTGGTGCAGCAAAGAATTTACCATTTGTACAACAGAATTATCATTAGATTCCAAGGGTGCTGCCCCTTTTGCCTGGTCAATCCTTTTTTCTTTTTTTTGCTGAGCTTTAGAAATAGCGCCTGCTTCAACCAGCAGTTTCCCAAGCCTTCTGTAAGGAGCTTTAATCAAGGCATATCACCTCGAGCTAATCTCGAGCTAAGGATTTTACTAAAGCATTTTCCATGATTTTTTGCGGCGCAGGGAGACCAGTAAATATTTCAAAGGCCTTGATCCCCTGCCCTAACAGCATGTCAAGCCCATTTATAGCTTGAACATTTTGATTTTGAGCCCACATTAAAAATTGACTAAGAGGAGGGTTATAGCGAAGATCAATTACTCCTTTAATACTTTCAGAAATTTTAGCTGGCATAAGACCTAGCTCAAAGGGATCAATGCTGAGGGCATTAATAATAATACTAGCATCTGCTAACTCATTATTTAAATATTCTCTCGTTAAGGGAAAGACCTTTATCTCAGGTATATTTAATTCATCTTTTTTAAAAAGATGTATTAATTCTTGAGCCCTGGAATAGCTTCTGTTAAATATCGCAAGAGAATTTACACCGCTTTTTAATAGAGCCAAAGAAACAGCTTTTGCTGCTCCTCCAGCTCCTAAAAGGCATATTTTGCCTATCAGATTTTCTTTACTAAAATTTTTATTTAAAAGGTATTGAAAACCATATACATCCGTATTAAAGCCGTGCAACTTACCGTCAATGTTTTTTATGGTATTGACAGCGCCTAAAGAATTGGCTTCCGGTGATAAGCAATCTAAAAAAGATATAACAGCTTCCTTATGGGGAGCTGTAACATTAACGCCAACAAAACCTAATGGCACCAGGGCCTTTAAAATTGTTGCTAGTTCGGAATGCTTTACGTCAAAAGCAAGATAACAAAAATTTAATTTTAAGGCTTCAAAAGCTGCATTATGCATGGCCGGAGAAAGGGATTGGCGCACCGGGCTACCTAAAAGCCCCAGTAATTTTGTTTCAGCATCCAAACGCACTCTCTATCACTCCTACTGCAAACTCGACTTTAACACTTTACAAAAAAAATGTCAATACATTTATTGTAAATATTTCAATATTAAGGTGATACTAGAAAGAATATTCAAGATATATAGAGGATATAGCTGTTTTATATAGAATAAAGTAAATATATAATAAAAATATATTTCTGTTGGATATAACAACAATAAACAACGGAGCAAGAATAGCCTTGCATATTTGTTACCAAATACTAGCAGTCTTAATAGGACTAATTTTAGGCAGGTTTTTGAGAAAAGTTTTTTTTCGCGTGGCAAAGAAAAGTGTACCCAAATTACCACAACTACATCCTTTTTTAGATATAACTATTGCTGCTATTTTTTTAATCTGCCTTAAGCATTTTAACTTTACCCTGTTATTTTTTAAATATTGTACTATTTTAACCATATTGGCAATTATCTCTTTTATTGACTTAAAAGTTAGTATCATTCCCAATCTTTTCGTCTTAGCCCTGGCAGTCTGGGGTGTGTTTTGGCAATTTGTTTACCCCGAATTTACATTAGCAAAGGCTTTTCTCGGTTTTTTGATTAGCGGGATTATTTTCATAGTCATTGATATCTTGAGCAGAGGCGGTATGGGCGCTGGCGATATTAAGCTGATAGCTGTACTGGGCTTTCTTACTGGCTGGCCAAATATTTTGTATGTCATATTCTTGGCCTTTGTTCTGGGAGCTGTGGCTGGAATTATTCTTATTATGGCCAGGAAAAAAACAAAAAAAGACACTATCCCCTTTGCACCCTTTATAGCCATAGCATTTCTAATCACCACTTTATGGGGAATGCCCTTTTTTGTCAGTTAACGCTTATTTCCCAGGAAAAAAGCTTACCGTGTATTGTTAGTTAAGCAAAAAAAATCCATCAAACGAAATCCCTCTTCAATATACATCCCTGCAGCTTTTGCAGTTAGCTCGTGAAAAGAATTACCCTTACCAGGCTTACTTTTCTGGTAAATAAAAAAGGGAACCTCTTCGGAAGTATGGGTGCGCAGAGATACAGGTGTATAGTGGTCCGCCAAGACCATGACTTTATAGTCACTATATCTGTCCAGACCCCTTTTTAACGTCCCTAAAACATATTCATCAATTTTTTCAATGGCTTCTACTTTATCCCGTACATTCCCCTGGTGCCCGGCCTCATCGGGAGCTTCTATATGGATAAATACAAAATCATTCCCTCTTTCTAGAGCAGCCAGGGCTTCTTCAGCCTTCCCCCGGTAATTAGTATGTAAATTTCCAGTAGCCCCCTCAACATCGATTACCTCTAAACCAATACATAAGCCCATCCCCTTAATTAGATCCACCGCGGAAATAACGGCACCCTTTAGTCCATACTTATCCGTAAAAGGGACTAAAGACGGTTTTTTGCCCTGCCCCCATAACCAAATTGAATTAGCAACCTTATTCCCCTTCTTTTTACGGTTAATATTAACAGCAGAAAAGGGAAGAATAGTATTACTTTTTTCCATTAATTTTAGCAAAACCGAAGCTCCTTCACCTCTTGGAAGATAATCTTTAATTTTTTGGTTATGAATATCATGAGGTGGGGTCAATTGAAGGTTATTCGGCCCTTTTTTCAAGACCATTAGATGTCGATAGCTTATCCCCGGAAAAAATGATAACTGTTCTGATGCAAGCTCCTTTGCTAATTCACCTATAAGAATCTTGGCCTCCTGGGTCGATATTTCCCCTGCGCTATAGTCAAGCATTTGCTTTTCAACAAATGACTCATCATCTGAAAGAGTGACAAAATTGCATCGAAAGGCAACATCTTCCTCGCCAAGTTCAATCCCCATACTAATCGCTTCAAAAGGAGATCTGCCAGTATAATACTTTACAGGATCGTATCCTAAAATTGATAGGTTTGCCACATCACTTCCCGGTTGGCACCCTTCCGGCACCGTTTTTACAAGTCCCAGCACACCATTAGACGCCAATTGATCCATAAAAGGTTTGCGGGCATAGTGAAGGGGAGTTTGCCCCCCCAGCTCACGCCTGCCATAGTCAGGCATTCCGTCTCCTACGATTACAACATACTTCAAAATTAACTCAGCTCCTTGCTGTAAACTGCTGTTTCAAAAAGCGGATGTAATATGGCGAATTTCCTGTATTATCCCTGCTTCTTTATTTACCTGGATTGCGATGACATCAAAACGACAACTTTTATTATTAATATTATAGCAGGAAAGAAAATAGCCAGCTAGGCGCCTTAACTTTTTTTGTTTGCGCCAGTCAACTGATTCCTCAGGTAAACCAAAGGAATAACCTCTTCTCGTCCTTACTTCAACAAAAACAAGGTGCGTTTTATCTTCTGCTATTAAATCTATTTCACCTAAAGGGCAGGAAAAGTTTCTAAAAATAATGCGATAACCTTTTTTACGGAGATAATTAGCGGCTGTCTCCTCCCCCAGCTTGCCTAATTCTTTCTTACTGATAAACAAAAGTTACCCTCCAAAAATTTTTTTTATAAAAGATCTGCGGTGTACAGGGCTGGGGCCTAATTTTAACAAAGCTTTTTTATGTTCGCTGGTAGGATATCCTTTATTTTTTTGAAAATTATAAGCGGGGTATTGGGTATGTATTTTTTCCATTAGCCTGTCACGTGTAACCTTTGCCATCACTGAGGCAGCAGCAATACTTAAGCTTCTGCTATCGCCCTTAAGAACCTTTTCATGCAGTATGGAAGATTCAGGAAGAGTAAAACCATCTATTAAGGCCATCTCGGGGGTAGGGGAGAGTTTTTCTAAAGACTGTTTCATAGCCAGCAATGAAGCCCTATGTATATTTATTCTATCTATAACGACCTGATCAACAATAGCTACAGAAACACCCACAGCTCTTTTCATAATTATCTCATAAAGCTCGTCCCTTTTAGCAGTAGAAATTTTTTTAGAATCTTTTAAGCCTTGAAAAAACAACTCTTCACCCCGGGGTAAAATAACAGCAGCTGTTACCACAGGACCTGCTAAGGACCCCCTGCCGGCTTCATCAACGCCAGCTATTAAATTGTAACCTCTACAAAAGTATATTTCTTCTATCTGTAGAAGTTCTTTTAATCTTTTACTCTCTAACTCTTTTTGCCTTTCTCGATCCCTATATCTAGTTAAAGCTTTTATTACTCCTTTTCTTTTGTCCTGCCTAATACTATTAAGAAAATCATCGCTTACTGCACCACTTTTTAATATTGCCTCTATTTCTGCAACAGTTTTATGTAAAGCGTTCAAGCGTATCAACCTTCCAGGAGATTATCTATTAAACAGGGTATTCCAGGGTAAACGAGCCTATTTTTCCTACTCGAAAATCCCTAATAATTAACGCAGAAGTTTTATTCCGGTTTACCTCGCTGCCTTTTTCTAGAAAACCTCTCCTTAGGCCAATAAGCTCAATAACCTCTTCCCTGGTTCTCGGTTCTTGAGGCAAATTGTATTTCTTCTGCCAAAAATAAAACTCTACCCCCTGTGCAGAAAGACGGTCAATAAGCCAGGAGGCCAGAGTCTCGGCATCTATCAGCTCCTCTTTAAGTGAACCAAGAGTAGCCAAGCAGTAGATATTTTCTTTTTTCTTTATTTTAAGGGGCAAAAGTCCTGGAGTATCTAAGATATACCAACCATAAGGGACTTTAATCCACTGAGGACCCTTGGTAATACCCGCTTTTGCCCCGGTTGCCGCAGATTTTTTTCCCAAAAGCTGATTGACGAGCGTTGATTTACCCACATTAGGCACGCCAACAACCATTAAAGAGGGAAAGGAACTAGATTTTACCTCTTTTCCATAGCTTTGTAAAAATTGCAGCAGTTCATTTATACCGCTTCTGTTTTTGCTGCTACAAACCAAACAAGCCTGACCCTCTCGAGAGAGGACCTTTTGCCAACTTGCAGTAACTTTGTCATCTGCCAGATCGGATTTATTGAGGACAATAACCCTTTTTTTGTTTCCCACTATTTTAGATAGCTCAGGGTTACAGGTACTGTAAGGCGCCCTCGCTTCCAGAACCTCAACTACCAGTTGAACTGCTTTTAAATATTGTTTAATACTTCTTTTGCCTTTGGCCATTAACCCTGAATACCAATTTAAACTGCTCATGTATTACCAGCACCGGCAGAACAGTGTCTTAAATTCCTAATATTTCCTGGAGGCCAAAAAACAAACATGGCTTTGCCTTTAATTTTTTCCCTAGAAACAAAACCTACAGAAGGGTCACGGCTGTCCATGCTATTTTTCCTATTATCACCCATCACAAAATAATGCCCTTCCGGAACCTGGACAGGACCAAAATCAGGTGTTGTGTTACCATTTATATAGCTCTCCTGTAACTGTGTCCCGTTTAAATACACATA
>JAAZDU010000328.1 GCA_012512665.1 Bacillota bacterium
ATGTGATTTAATCTGCATAATATGAAAAAAGCTCCACATAAAATGGAGCTTGGAGGCATTAAAAAATATTGCCCTTAAAACCTTAAAGAACAGAATAGTCATATTTGTTATTTTGCAGTCTTATTCTATCAGCTACTAGAGCAATAAATTCGGAGTTGGTTGGCTTACCTTTTTCTGTGTTAATAGTGTAGCCAAAAAACTTTTTGATAGTTTCTATATTATTTCTAGACCAGGCAACCTCAATAGCATGCCTGATAGCTCTTTCTACCCTGCTAGGAGTCGTATCATATTTTTCTGCAATACGAGGATAAAGGACTTTTGTGATCGAGCCAAGCAACTCAATCTCCTGAACAACCATTAGTATAGCATCTCTTAAATATAAATAGCCTTTAATATGAGCAGGAATACCAATCTCGTGTATTATACCAGTTATTTCTTCTATAAAATTATTTTTTTCTCGTGAAATAGGCATAATTTTTGTAGTTGAAGCAATGTTTTTGGTAGAAGTAGTTTGCTTTATATCCTGATTACTGCCTAGTTGGCGAATTCTTTCAGCCAGAACTTCAAGATTAAAAGGCTTTAATATGTAATATGAAGCTCCCAATTCAACAGCCCGTTGTGTAATATTTTCATGCCCAAATGCTGTCAGCATAATTACTTTTGGTTTTTTTTCTAGATCCATACGGTTTAATTCTTCTAAAACACCTATCCCGTCAAGATGTGGCATAATAATATCTAGTAACAAAACGTCGGGTTCTGTATCTTTTATTTTTCTTAATGTTTCTTTCCCATTAAAAGATGTGCCCACTACAGTCATATCTTGTTCCTGAGATAAATATTCTGACAGCAATTCATTAAATTCCCTGTTGTCATCTGCAATTAGCACTTTTAACATAAATTATTTACCCCCTTATTATCTTATTATTATTTGCTGTATAATTATTCGACATAAGGAAGTAAATCCCTTTTAAAAAAAGGGAAAAAAATTTAAAATGTAAGAATTTCTTCCACCATCCATTCTGCCAATACACCATATCCCCTGGTAGGATCATTAACAAATACATGTGTTACTGCACCAACCAGGCGACCATTTTGAATAATAGGGCTACCGCTCATCCCCTGGACAATGCCTCCAGTTAAATCTATCAAACGGTCATCTACTATTTTGATAATTAAACCCTTGTCAGCAGGCTGTCTTTGATTAACAATTCTTTCTATAAATACTGTAAAACTCTCAATTTTATCTCCCTCAATAACTGTCAGTATTTCTGCTGGGCCCTCTTCAATTTGATATGCCAATCCTAGAGGAATAGGCTTTGCATAAGGTGATTCAAAATCTTCTAGGTTTTCAATAACACCAAAGATACCGAATGCCGTATTTTTGTCTATTGTTCCCTTAATTGAGTGGTCTTCCCTAAAAATGCCGGATTTTTCTCCCGGTTCCCCCTTCTGCGCCGCTTTTACATTAATTATTTCTGCTTTTACTATAGCGCCGTTGTCAATTTTTAAAGGCTGATTACTTTCAAGGTCAGTAATTACATGGCCAAGTGCACCGTACATATTCCTTTCATAATCAACAAAAGTTAATGTTCCTACCCCAGCTGCAGTATCTCGAATATAAAGACCAATTCTATATTCATTTTCTCTTTTACATAAAACTGAAGGAATATCTTTATTTATTATCTGATTTCCCCTTTTAATTTTTAAGGGCACAACACCTTTTTTGCCATAATAATTAATCAATCTTGCTGCTCTTTCTAAGCTATCTATCTTTTCACCACCGACGGCAACAATAATATCACTGGTTTCTACACCGGCATCTTCGGCAGGAGAATATATTCTGCCCTGATTGTCCTCTACCGGATAGAAGCCAACTGCGATTACACCCTCTTTATGGAGCTTGATGCCGATAGAATGGCCACCGGGTAATAACTCTTTTTCAGAAAATGCATTTACTGTTATTTTTTTTAAAGTAATTAATCCATCAAATAAACTTAGCTTTAGATTAACCTGACCTTCTGTCAGGGCCTCAATACTTAATGATGAGCTTAAATCAATATGGCTTCCTTCGGGGGTTACAGGCTGACCGTTCAAGTTTAAGATGCCTTCTTTATCCGCTTCTACATGAAGAAATAGTGGCAGCTTTGTATTTACATAATGCTGTTCTCCTACTAATAGGCGCAGGCTGTCATCTATTTCGCTTTGAAGCTTCCATGGAACGGTTAAAGTTGTTAATAAAGTAATAATAAAAATCAATAAAAATAAATTACCAAAGTATTTTTTCCGCAACATTTACTTTTCCTCGCTCTCTGTCTGGCAAACATAGTAGTAGCATGTTAAATACATTAAGATGAATTCGAGAACAATTTTAAATTAACCCGAGGAGATTTTTTTATGCGAGCGAGGTTTACATAATCACAATCTTTTATTTGGTATAAAAGCAAAAAAAACACAAACATATGTTTGTGTTATAAAAATGTAATAAAATTGTTATAGAAAGATGGTAGCTATTTAAGAGATCTTAGTACATCTTGCGCTATAATCATTTTTTGAATTTCATTTGTACCTTCATAAATTTGCATTATCTTGGCGTCCCTCATATATTTTTCCATTGGATAATCTCTCATGTAACCATATCCTCCCATAATCTGCAAAGCTTCAGTAGTCACATACATGGCAGTATCGCCCGCATAAGCCTTAGCCATAGCAGAAGCACCAGAAATCCTCCCTTTTTTCTTGTCAGCTAGAATGGCAGCACGACAAACAAGCATTCTAGCTGCTTCAAGACGCATAGCCATTTCTGCCAATTTTAGTTGAATAGCCTGAAAATGACCAATAGGTTTACCAAATTGTACTCTTTCTTTGCTATATTGGGCTGCTTTTTCTAGCGCAGCCCTCGCTATACCTACAGCTAAAGCTCCTATAATAGGACGCGAAAGATCCAAAGTTGTCATTGCTATACGAAAGCCGCCATATTTTTTCCCTAAAAGATTTTCTTCTGGAACAAAAACATCCTCAAAAATCACCTCTGTGGTATTGGAAGCTCTGATACCCATTTTAGACTCTTTTTTTCCTACACTCAGCCCAGGTGAATTTCTATCTACAATAAAGGCTGAAAGCGCCCTTGCTCCTTTCTTTCTGTCAATAGTAGCAAAAACTGTATAGTAATCAGCTAAGCCGCCGTTTGTTATAAAACATTTATTCCCATTAAGAATAAAACCTTTATCTACCGGTGTGGCCAGGGTACTAATAGCACCGGCATCAGAACCTGCCCCCGGCTCAGTTAGGCAAAAGGCAGCAAGCTTGCCATTAGAAAGTGGAGGTAGGTACTTTTTTTTCTGCTCTTCGTTACCAAACAATAAAATGGGATAAGCTGCAAGGGAATTAGCAGTAGCGCTTGTTGTAATACCAGCACACCCCCATGCCAATTCTTCGATCACAAGGCAGGCTGTTAGGGCGTCAACTCCGCCTCCGCCATATTCTTCCGGAATAGTCAGGGTGCTGAAACCAAGACGGCTCATTTCCTTTATAATCTCTAATGGCGTTTCTTCCGCCTCATCATATTTTGCAGCTATAGGTCGTATTTTGTTTTCAGCATATTCACGGGCTACTTTTTGCATGACTTCCTGTTCGGAAGATAATTTAAAAGGCATATTTAATAATGACCTCCATTAATGTAATAAATGCAATTAATTTTGTTGAAGAAGAGAAGTAGCGTGAGCCAACGTTAAATCGTTAATACTGCCCATCATTCGTGCTATCTCTCTCACCCTTTCCGCTTGCTCAAGTTTTTTTATCATGGTAAGTGTCCGCTTTCCCTCATTATCCTTATATAATACGTATTGATGATGAGCCCTGGCAGCTATATGGGGATTGTGTGTTACGCAAATAACTTGATGATGTTTGGCCGTTTCCTTTAATTTTTTGCCGATCTGTTGGGCTGTTACACCGCCTATGCCGCTGTCTATCTCATCAAAAACCAAAGTACTTATTTTATCTTTTTCCGCCAATAAACTCTTTAAAGCCAGCATTAACCGCGACATTTCTCCACCCGATACAATTTTACTCAGCGGCTTCAGGGGTTCTCCAGGGTTTGCCGAAAAAAGAAATTCAATCGTTTCTGCACCAAAAGATGAAACGGTTTCTAATGGGTTAAATTTTACATCAAAAATGGCTTTTTGCAAAGCAATGTCTTGAAACAAAGAAATTAATCCCTCTTTTAGTTTCGAAGCATTATCTCTGCGAAGCTTTGACAAATGCATTGCCTTTTCTTTAACTATATTATCCATTTTTTTTAATGCTTTTTCTATTTCACTAGCTTCGCCAGCACTGTTTTCTAATCTCAAAAGCTCTTGTTTTGCTTCATCTAAATAAGAAAAAATATTTTCTAAAGAACCACCATATTTTTGTTTTAGTTGTCTATATATTTCCAATCTCGATTCAATAACATCTCTTTCGCCCGGCTCAAAGGATAAATTTTCTGTATAACCATGCAGTTCTCTAGCAGTTTCAGCCAATAAAATCTCTGCATTTTTTAAATTATCTACTATACATTCTAAACTTTTATCATGTTCTAATAGAGGCTCCAGATTCTTTATAGTATTGGCAAGAGAGTCGATAAGAGCTTGCTGTTGATAACTACCTTCGTAAATACAATAATAAGCTTCTGAGCTTGCTTTAACCAGTCTTTCCAGATTAGATAAAATTTTTAGCTTCTGAATGAGCTCTTGCTCTTCTGCTTTTGCAATGCCTGCTTCTTCTATCTCATTAATTTGAAATTTTAAAAGTTCTATTTTTTTTTGCCTTTCTTCTTTGTTCACACCTAAATGATGTAGTTTCTTTGTAAGTTCTTTCTTTTTCTCTATCAGTTTACTTAGTTCTTGTCGAAGTTCAACGCAGGCTGGATCCAGTTCATCTAGTACAGATAATTGATTCTCATTGTTCAACAAAAACTGATTTTGGAACTGGCCATGCATGTCAACTAATTTTGCGCCTATTTTTTTTAGAAAGTTTACTGGTACAAGATTTCCATTAATCCTGCAGATGTTTCTACCACCTTTTGATATTTCACGGCTTATAACAATCTCCTGTTCAGATCCCAGTCCGTTATTTTTGAGGAAACCAATCACATCCCGTGAGGTTACAGAAAATATAGCCTCTAAAATAGCCCTATCGCTGCCCTCTCTTATCATTTCACTGGATGCTCTTTCTCCAAGTAAAAGACTGATAGCATTAATAACAATTGATTTTCCAGCGCCAGTTTCCCCTGTAAGCACATTCAATCCACGGTAAAAAGGAATAGCCATCTCTTCCACCAGCGCAAAATTTTTTATGTGGAGATAAGACAACAATGTTCTTCCCCCAGGTTCTCATGTTTTTACTTTTATTCTGTTGAAATATTCATTTTCCTGCCATTAAAAAATATAGTTTAAAGCTTTTGCTGCAATAATTTATAAAAATTATGCCCAGGAAATGTGACCAGGCCAGTTTTTTCGTTAGCTTTTCTAACCCTGACCACATCTTTATCCATTAACTTAAAACCTTCCTGCCCGTCAACGGTTAAAAAAATCTCAGCTCGATCTGTGGAAACGTGAATAGAAACAGTATCTGATTTATCAACTATTACAGAGCGGTGATGCAGTAAATGGGGACAGATTGGAGTTATTATAATTACTTCCAGGGAAGGGTTTACTATGGGGCCTCCGGCAGATAAAGAATAGCCAGTAGAACCAGTAGGGCTCGCTATAATAATACCGTCCCCGGGATAGCTTTCCAGGTAATCATCGTTTATATAGGTGTCCAGCCTTACAATGCGCGAAAATGGACCTTTTGATACGGTTATATCATTTAATGCCAAAAAAGAACAAACATCTTTACCATTTCTGTGTACTGTTCCTTTTACCATCATTCTTTTTTTTACTATATAATTGCCCTCGATTAATTTGAGCAAGCTTTCTTCAAGGTGCTCTACTTCTAGTTCAGCCAAAAACCCCTTTTGGCCTAAATTAATACCTAAGATGGGAACAGCTGATTCTGCTGTTTCCCTGGCAACTCTTAAAATAGTGCCATCTCCTCCCACTACCAGTATAACATCAACATCTTTTATACTTTTTTTTAGGGAAAGCATAGGAGAAGGACAGAATATAAGAGGTTCTTTTTCTGGCACGACAAAAACCTTGACTCCACAGCGTTCAAAAAAGCTTTTGATTTTATTGACAACTGCCAAACAATTTGCTTTCTGCCAGTTTGGCACTATACATACGCCTTGCATTAAAGCTCACCTCCCACAGCTTAATGAGGCTTTTGAAAATATTTATGAGCATCTTCTACTACCCGACGCTGTATATTGTTTTCCAACTGCACACCGTATTTTTTAAAATGTGCCAGGAACTCAATATTTCCCTTGGGGCCTTTAATGGGGGAAAATGTTAATTTTTGCAATTTGTAACATGAAGCATTATTAATAACATTTTCCAATACTTCCAGGTGGACCTGTGGATTTTTTACTACTCCCTTCTTGCCAACTTTTTTTGGGCCAGCCTCAAATTGAGGTTTTATAAGTACAATCAGCTCTTTGATGTCTAGTTTGTCTAAAACTGGAAGTACTTTTAATACAGAGATAAAAGAAACATCTACTGTAGCCATATCAATGTGAGGAGGGAGCTTTTTTTCTGTGATATATTTCACATTAGTTTTTTCCATAAGCACAACTCTGCAATCATTGCGTAGCGACCATGCGAGTTGTCCATAGCCAACTTCTACAGCAATAACCTGAGCAGCTCCATATTGTAGAAGGCAATCAGTAAAACCACCTGTTGAAGCCCCAACATCCATGACAACTTTTCCATCGACAGATATCTTAAAAGTATCCAAAGCGTGTTTAAGTTTTAGCCCACCTCTGCTAACAAAAGGGTTGCTACTCTTGATATATATTTCACTATCACAGCTTACTAAATCTCCTGGTTTTTCTTTCTTTTTGCCGTTGACAAAAACATTCCCGGTCATAATAAGGCTGCGAGCTTTTTCTCTAGATGGTGCAAGATTATTTTTTACCAGGAGCAAATCCAGCCTAATTTTTTTCATTAAAGCTGCCTTCCTTGGAGAATAAAATTATAAGCACTTTTATAGATACCGTTTTGATCTAAGCCGTTTTCCTGTAAAATAATATTTCGCGGTCCATGTTCAATAAAAGGGGTGGCTAACCCCATCCTCTTTACCTCAATATTATATATACATCTTCTTTCCAGCATTCCCAGAAATGCGTGACCAAATCCCCCAACAATTTGGTGTTCTTCAATAGTTAAGACCCTGCCGCATTTTTTAGCCCATTTCAATATAAGTTCTTCATCTAAAGGCTGCATAAAGCGGGCATTTATCACTGTACAATGCAGGCCTTGCAAGGCAAGTTGCTCTGCTGCATAATAAGAAGGGCTAACAGTTGAGCCTAGTGCTAGTATTAAAAGATCATCTCCCTCACGTAAAAGCTCAGCCTTCCCTTTTTTTACAGGCTCAGCTGGAAGAGGTAGACTAGCAGGGATATCCCCCTTCGGATACCTGATGGCAACAGGTTCATCTAAAGATAAAGCAAATTCTAGCATTGCTTCTAATTCAGTTCCATCCTTAGGAGCCATTACAACAAAACCAGGAATCTGCCCCAAGTAGGAAAGATCTAGTAAACCTTGATGTGTTTCGCCATCCTCACCCACAACCCCTGCTCTATCAATAGCAAAAACAACAGGGAGTTTCTGAAGAGCTATATCATGTACCAATTGATCAAAGGCTCTCTGAAGAAAAGTACTATAAATTGCAACTACTGGCTTCATGCCATGAACGGCAAGTCCTGCTGCCATGGTGACAGCGTGCTGCTCTGCTATACCCACGTCAAAAAAACGATCTGGAAACTTTTTAGAAAATGCCTCCAGGCCTGTGCCCTCAGGCATAGCGGCGGTTATAGCTACAATTTTCTTATTTTTTTCAGCCTGGCGAAGCAAAGCACGGCTAAAAACTGCTGTATAACTTGGCAGTGATTTTTTCAGCGTTTTCCCAGATGATATATCAAAAGG
>JAAZDU010000329.1 GCA_012512665.1 Bacillota bacterium
ATTGTAAATATCCCTTTTGGCATAAATATAAACTTTTAATAATATTTAACAGCACCGAGGTTAATAGACAAGTAATTTGGCGCCATATATAATATTATATAACAAGAGACGGAATAAGGCATGGAAATACTTCATTTCTCGAATGAGATGGGGCAGGTGCTAATTTCCCGACAATTTACTTGTTATAAGTTTAAATGTTATAAGAGGTGAGCCCTTGCCATGAGCCAGAACAACCGCAGCGATCTCATCTGGATTACCTTAATCTGCATAATATTGGGCGTTGCTCTTACTGCCCAGTTTCGCACACAGGCCAGCATAAGAAACAACATCCCCACCAAAAGGTTGGAGGAGATGACCAATCTTTTGCAGCAGGCCGAATCAGAACGAGACGCACTGCGGGAGCAGGTGCAAAAGCTTACAGCACAGCTAGATGAAATACACGCTAAAAAAGACTCAACTAAAAACCTGCAGGAAGAGCTGGAACAGGCCAAGATGGCTGCCGGCCTCACCGCTCTCCAGGGCCCGGGCATCATCATAACCCTTAACGACGGCTCCCGCACTTTACAGTCAAATCAAGATCCCAGCCTCTTTATCATACACGATGATGATTTGCTTAAACTGGTAAACGAGTTAAAAGCAGCCGGGGCAGAAGCAATTGCCATCAATGACCAACGCATCGTGGCCTCAACTGAAATCCGCTGTGCCGGCCCTACGATTTCTGTAAACAATACACGCATTGCCCCACCCTATGTTGTCCAAGCCATCGGTTCTCCGGAAACACTGGATTCATCTTTAAACATGCCCAGCGGCATCGTGGATATTTTTAAATTTTGGGGTATTCAAGTTCAAACACAAAAATCAAATAACATTGTTTTGCCTGCTTATGTTGGTAGCTCTACCTTCCAATATGCACAATTGGCAGAAAAGGAGGCTGATGATTCATGACTGTTTTACTTCCTGTGCTCGGATTACTGGTAGGCATAGCTTTAGGCTTTGTTTTTCCCTTTACTTTCCCCGTAGCATATGCGCGCTATATAGCCGTAGCAATTATGGCCTCAATGGATTCTGTTTTTGGCGGCCTGCGGGCAATCATGGAAAATAATTTTAACTCAGCCATTTTTATCAGCGGCTTCTTTTGCAATGCGCTCTTAGCTGCCGCTTTAACTAATTTAGGTGACCGCCTGGGTATAGAAATTTACTATGCCGCTATTTTTGCCTTTGGTGTCCGCATCTTCCAAAACCTGGCCATTATGCGCCGGCTGCTGTTTAAGAATTGGATCTCACAAAAACAAAAAGAGAAAACTTAAGCTAAATTCCATGTGGTTCTGCATCATGCCGCCGCTCAGCTCATATTGTTTCTAAGCGCTTCCATTTTCCTGACAAAACCTGTAAAGCCATCCTGGTAGCGCATATTAAGGCGTGGCCACTGAAAAGGGTCTTGATAAAAAGCTGCCTGCCCCTCTTTTACTGTTACAGCCCCCTGATAGAAATAATTTTTAAGCTTATCTATAATACTCGAGTTATATTTTCCAAAAGGATAGCAAAAAAAAGATACTTCCTGGCCAATAATATTTTCCAGCAGCTGCTTGGAATTTAAAAGCTCTTTTTCCAGGCCCTCTTTATCAAGCTCGGTCAGGGAGGCGTGGCTGTCTGAATGGCAGCCGATCTCCATCCCATTGCCCACCATCTCCCTGATCATCTCTTCCTCCAGGTGCTTTTCGCTGCCTATGGCAGCTGTATGCAGGAAAAAGGTGGCTACCATATCCCTCTTGACCAGCTCCGGCATAACAATCTTGTACATGTTGCAAAAGCCATCGTCAAAGCTTAAAACAACGGGGTTTTCTTTAATAGGCTCCCCCTGGTACCAGTGGGCGTAAAGCTCTGCCAGGGTAACGGTTGAGTAATTATTTTCTTTCAACCAATCCAGCTGCTGGACAAAAACAGCCGGTTCCACAAAAAGTTCAAGGTATTGCCCAAGCTTACGGCCGCTTACATCATCTACCTCGTGGTACATAAGAATGGGCACCCGGGCAGCTTTCTCCCTGCTGAAGGGATAGATCTCATCCTGTGCGCAAAGGCTAAACTTCAAATTATGTATGTTGCCGTCAAAGCTTTCAAACTGCTTGCGCAGCACAGCCCCCTCTTCCTCCCGGTGTATGACCTGCCCTTCGGTAATATCCAGGATAAAGTCAAAGCTAACCATGAGGTTGCCGTTTTTGTTCTGCGGGAAAACGGAAAAAGCTTTGCTCTGTCCGTTGAGAAAATAGTATGGTAAATTGGGGTTAAAAACTACATGATTGCCAGCTATATGTAGCGATACCGTTCTATCGGGCTCGCTCCAAAAAACATCTCCCCCCAGCTCGGTAATAACCTGCCTTAAAGGCACCATCAATTTTTTATTGTTGCTATAATATGCAGCAATGGCAGCGGCAGCGGTGCCGCTTTGGGCACAAACACCGCTGCTGTTCACAGAAGTCAGCGCACAGGCCAAAGTTAGTATCAGCATTATTTTAACAATGCTTTTCATCTTCACCCACCCCTAGAGCAAGGAAAGAATGATAATGCCTGCCATTGTGCCAAACACTGCGCCAAAAGTACCGGCATAGCCGCTGGAGAGGCTTTGAGAGCCGGGAATCAGTTCATTAAAAATAATGTAGAGCATGGCTCCCCCGGCAAAGCCCAGGGCCAGGGAGAGGATAAGCGGCGAAAGGAGGCCCACGTAGGCCCCGATAAAGGCACCAATTCCCATGGGGAGGCCGGCAAGGCCGGTAAATAAAAATATCTGTCGTATGCGCATGCCGCCCACGCAAAGAGGGCCGGCCATGGCCATACCCTCCGGCACATTGTGGAGGGCGATGGTAAAGGCGAGAGCAAAGCCCAGCGCGGGCGAGGCCATATATCCTGCACCGATAGCAATGCCTTCAGGCAGGTTGTGCATGGCAATGCCAAGGCCTAAGATGACCCCTGTTCGCAGGAAACAGGCATACTCATTATCGGTTTCAAAAATATGAAAATGCGGCAGCTTTAAATCCAGGATTAAGATTAAAATAACTCCCAGGCAGAGGCCTAAAATGGCTGACACCATATTGCCTGCCTCGATCGCCTCGGGGATCAGGTCTGAGAAGACAATGGCCAGCATAATGCCTCCGGAAAATCCCAGGACAAAGCTTAAAAGCTCCTTCCTCGGGTTTTTTAAAAAGAACACGACAATTCCGCCTGAAGCCGTTCCGATAACTCCTGCCAGCAGCCCAATTAAGCTAACCTGTAAAACCCCATTCATTTATTAAAACCCATCCTCCATCTCAAAACTTGATATAAGAGCAACTTCTGCTTCCTGAGAGCTAATAAAACCAAGCTCTACCCCGCAGCTTAAGACAAATACCTGCCCGCTCAAGTCCCAGTCCCAGCTTACAGCAGGAGCATAGTTTAGATTATATCAAAAAGCATAAGCAATTACACAAGTATTAATGGTTTTTAAAAAAATGTTACGGTTTGTCGAAATAACTTGCGATCTCCTCCATTTTATTTGTTATGCCCAGAACCAGCATCAATTTAAGGCGGGCTTTTTGCCCACTAATTTCTCCTGCCAGGATAACACCCATCTCTTTTAAAGACTTGGCCGCCCCTTTATAACCGTAAACATCCAGCACCCTGCCGCCCATCGATCTCGTAGTTAGCACCACAGGGATATTCTTTCTCAGGGCAAGCTCAATGCCCGGCAGCACGGCCGGGGGAACATTCCCCCTCCCCAGGCCCTCTATGACAATGCCCTTTACCTGCTTCTCCACCAGGCACCTGAGCAGCAAATCATCGCTGCCGGCAGCCATTTTCAGCAGGTAAACCCCTTCCACCAGCTGCGCGGGCCTTATCTTCTGCAGGCCAAGGGGCTGGCGGCGGAAAATAACTCTGCCTTCATCTACATAGCCGAGAGGCCCCCAGAAGGGAGAGGCAAAAGTATCTACAAGAGATGTATGTGTCTTCGTTACTTCGCGGGCAGCGTGAATCTCCTCGTTCATCACCACCAGCACGCCTTTGCCCCGCGCCTCAGGCGAGGCTGCCGTCTGCACAGCGCACAAAATATTTTTAGGGCCGTCCGGGCTAATGGCGAAAGCGTTGCGCTGGGCCGCCGTCAGGCAAACAGGCTTGCTGCTTTGCAAAGTAAGGTCCAGGAGGTAGGCGGTTTCTTCCAGGGTATCCGTCCCGTGGGTTACCACTGCCCCGGCAACATCCTCTGCCAAAAGCAGTTCATCCAGCTTCTGCGACAACTTCAGCATAATTGGTGGGGTGATGTAAGGGCTGGGCGTATTAGAAAACTCCACCAGCTCCAGGGGACAAACATCAGCCAGGGGAGGGACCGCCTCCACCAGCTCTGAACCGGTTAGTGCCGGCAAAACACTCTCCCGCTCGGGATCATATCTCATAGCTATGGTCCCTCCGGTGGAGACAACTACTACTTTTTGCGAAGCCATTAAAACACCTCTTTTGCCTTTTATCTGTATCGCCAAGCTAAAAACTTAAAAAAAGCCATTTGCATGGCTTTTTTTAAGAAAATCTACGCTTTATTATCATAATC
>JAAZDU010000330.1 GCA_012512665.1 Bacillota bacterium
CATTTACACCAAATCTGCCCAAGGGGAGATAGTGGGAGGCTTTAACCTGCAGCGTTTCTGGCCTTTACCCCTGATCGGCCTCTGGGCCGCGTCTTTCCCGGCAGGTTCGGAGTTTATGGCGGGAGGATTGCCCATGCCTGACTGGTGGCCCCTGTTAGAACCTGTTTTTAAGCCAGGACCGGGTGAAGAACTTGTATATCTCATGGTTCCCCTGGTTGCCGGCCTGGGTTACAGCGATCTGGCTCTCTCCAGCTCACCGGAAGAAAAAAAACTTAAATCTGTGTTAAACCTTGCGTTTTATAGTATTGTCCTCATAGCGCTCTCCCTGGCAGCAGATAGGTGGACTTCCTTTCTGTTGCCGGCAGTCCTTATGGCCCCCCTTGGCCATGAATTCCTCATACAGCACAGCAACCGAACAGAAAAAAGCAGGACCCCACTTTACCGCCACCGCGGCCAGGGGGTGAGGGTAATGGTGGTTAGAAAAGGTAGCCCTGCACAAAAAGCCGGCATACAGGCAGGGGATGTTATAACAGAAGTAAACGGTATAAAGGTTAACTCCCGCAGGGAGGTATTAGGCGCCCTGCTTTTCAGCCCGGAAGAGGTAAGCTTTTATATTTGGCGGAACAGAAGATCTCTTAACATTAATATTTCTCGCTCAGCCTTAAACAGCAAGAGCCGTGACCCAGGTATAATATTCTATCCCGACCAGCAGACCTCTCTTTACCTGGAGGTAAAGGAGCAGACCATAGAAGAAAGATTTAAAAATATACTGGCAAGGTTTAAGAAGGGATAATCATCAAAGAAAGGCCATACCTTTAGTAAACAAAGGTAGAAGTTTATAAGGTATGGCTTTTCTATATAATTATGAGCTAACTTAAGTTTGCCTTGGTGGTATGTTGTAGTAGATACAAAAAGAATGTAAGAGGAGTTTAGTATTTAGATCTTTTAAATTCTAGCTAGATTGTGTACAATAATAAAGTTATTTACTTACTGCATTCTGCATTACCGGGAGGTTATAATTTACATGACAGTTGTTATTGCACTAGGAGGCAATGCCCTTTTAAGGGCTGGCCAGGAGGGGACCGCAGAGGAGCAGCTAGCCAACTTGAAGATAGCCTGTGAGCAGTTGGTGGACATTATCCGCAAGCACAAAGTTGTCCTTACCCACGGCAACGGTCCCCAGGTAGGCAAAATAGTTTTGCAAAACGAAATTGCCCAGGAAAGCACCCCTGCCATGCCTTTTGACGTATGCGGTGCCATGAGCCAGGGCCAGATTGGGTATATGCTCCAGCAGCAGTTAAAAAACGAGATGATAAAAAAAGGTGTCCCTGGGGAAGTAGTCACCCTTATTACCAGGGTTGTGGTGGACAAGAACGACCCTTCCTTTCAGTCCCCTACCAAGCCCATCGGCTCCTTTTACAGCGAGGAAGAAGCAAGGGAAATAATGCGGAAGAAAAAAGATCAGGTATGGATTGAAGATGCCGGCAGGGGCTGGCGGCGGGTGGTAGCCTCCCCCGATCCCAAAAAGATCGTAGAAAAAGAAGTGATTAAAAAGCTGTTGCAGGAAGACTCTATTGTGCTCGTTGCCTCAGGTGGAGGCGGAGTGCCTGTTATAAAGGAAGGAGATATTTATAAAGGTGTAGAAGCAGTTCTTGATAAAGATCTTTCTGCAGAGCTGCTGGCTGAAGTAGCCGAGGCAGACCTCCTTCTGATCCTCACCGATGTTACCCATGCATTCATCCATTACGGTAAGCCGCAGCAAGAAAAGCTCCAGCGGGTGAGCAGGCAAAAGCTGGAAGAATACTGGCAGCAGGGTCATTTTGCCAAAGGCAGCATGGAGCCAAAGGTAAGGGCTGCCCTGCGTTTTCTGCAAAAAGGGGGTAAAAGAGCAGCAATCGCCTCCCTGGACCAGGCTCTTGAAGCCCTTGAAGGCAAAACTGGCACGCAGGTGGTAAATGATTGAGCCATTTTATTAAAATAGGTATTTTATGTCGCTTTATTCTCCAGGGCAAAAATGCGGGTTTACAGTTAAAACACAGCTTTTATGCTGTGTTTTTTAATCCCTAAATTTTAATAAATTATAAATGTTACACAAATCATAATTAAAGTTTATATATAAATAA
>JAAZDU010000331.1 GCA_012512665.1 Bacillota bacterium
AATGTGTATGCTATAATTAAATAAATATCTTACTATGCAGTAAGTAACTGTGCAGTAAAAGAAGAGGTGAAAAAAATGCGTCTTACAGAAAAGATTTTTGCTTATTTTTGGCAGGGCAGGGGCAATAATTGCAACACTTATTTAATTACCGGAGAGAAAAACATTTTAATCGATCCCGGCCACCTGGTCAGTGAACTGGGAGAGAGATGCCTGGAGCAATTATCGTCACAGATGCTGGCCGATGGAAAAAGCCTGGAGCAAGTAGATTTAATTATTTGTACCCATGCCCACCCTGATCATTGTGGAAGCGTTGAAGCAGTCCAGGAAAAGAGTGGAGCCCGCCTGGCTTTACATAAAGAAGAAGTAGAGCTCTGGGAAAAATGGAAAGAATATCTTTCCAGCACAGGTTCCCCCTTTCCTTCGCTTAAACCCGACTTTTTCCTGCAGGAGGGAGAGCTACAGGTGGGAACGGATAACTCCGAAGTGCTCCATATCTATGTTACTCCCGGACATACCTCCGGGTCAATCTGTATCTACGAACCCCAGGGGAAGGCGCTTTTTACCGGCGATACAATTTTTAGCGGAAGCATAGGCCGCACCGATTTACCTGGCGGCGATATGCGAGAAATGGCAGAAAGCATAAAAAGACTTTCTTCCTTAGAAGATGTGGAGCTCCTGCTGCCGGGCCATATGGGACCAGTTAAGAGAGCAGAACGGGTTAAGAGCAACATTCGCCTCATACGAAATTACTTTTTTTGATAGGCTAACGTTTTTTAAAAGAATAACCCTGCAGCTTAGTTCGACGCCGCACCCTGATAATTCCTGCCATTTCTACAAAGTTACACGGTGAAAACCTTTTATATTATATAATTTTTTGGGGAAAAAACTGGCCTGGGCATAATTACCGCCCAGGCCATCATGGGCGATCACAGCGGAGGTAATAAAGCAGCTAATGCCAAAAGCGCGGGGCACGGCTTACTAACTCCTTGCCCTGTTAAGCCTGTGATACTTTATTTTCAGCTCCAGGTTTTCTTGTGGAGAAAAATTGATTCAGTTTTTCTGCCGGGGGGGGTGAGGTTAAAAGGCTGACGAAAATATAGATAATGCCGCAGCCAATGAGAACGATATACATTAAGGTGCCCATTCCCAGTAGGTTTCTTGCTACCAGCACCGAACCCCAGAGGACAGCAATAATACCGTAGGCCATGCAGGCAATAGCTCCTGCGGCTGTGGCCCTTTTCCAGTAAAGAGAAGCAGCGATAACCCAGATAAAAATACCGCCCATACCGATTGCTGCCTGGCCCATCCAGGCTGCCAGCAGCGGTGGGGGTGCCACCAGAGTCCAGTAAAAAGGAATAAAGATGACTACCACTATCAGGACCCTGGTCAGAAGCAGCAGGGTGCGGGGTGACATCTCAGGCTTTAATATTTGCAGCACGTCTCGCGTTACACCGGAAGCAATACCCAGGATCATAGCGGCCAGCGAGGAGAGGGCTGCAGCAAACAAGCCTGTAATGTAAAGGGCTGTTAAAGCTGCCCCCCTGTCATGGCCATAAAGGGGGCGGCCAGGTCGGCTCCCCAGGGAGGGATACCCAAAAGTTCAGCTCCCCAGATAGCTCTGGCTGAAAGGCCCGTTATGGCATTAAGAAAAATAGGGATGCCGGCAATTAAAAAAACTGTCAGCATCAGTTTGACATAGTCATTTTTATTTATAGAGCGCATACCTAAAAAGCGTGCCGTAACGTGGGGAAAGCCGGTAGCCATAGTAAAGAAAAGGAAGAAGGTAGATGTTATACCGACCATGCTAGAAAAAAGTTGTGCACTTCCCACTTGTGGCAACTCTGGTCTGATGAGGGCTACGAGGCCGGCTTCTTGTGCCATAAGTAGTTCGTTTAAGCGCGCAGGTCCTCCTACCAGGTAAAGGGACCAGATACCCAGGGCAAGGCAGGCTGCCCCTATCAGAAATCCCTGTATGCCCATGGCCCATTGAGTACCGGTGTAGCCGCCGATTACCATGTAAATAACTACTACTACAACGCTGAATAAAAGACAAATAAAGGGCGAAAAACCTGTGACGGCGTACCAGCAGGTAGCGGCTGCTTTGAGCTGGCCAATGGAATAGATGAACATGAGAAGGATCATGACCACTCCTGCAGTAATTTGAACCGCTTTACTGTCAAAGCGTATACCCAGAACGTCAGCTACAGTTTTAGCCTGAAAGTGCTGGCTGAAATCACTGAATTTCCTGGCTATAAAAAGAACACAGGGCACTATGCCGATAATAGTCCAAATACCTGCAAACCACATACCTGACCAACCTACGGAGTAGGTGACCCCCATCATTCCCAGGCAAGCCCAGCCGCTTAAATAGCCTGCAGCTACAGCAGCACCCGTAATAACGGGGCCGATATTGCGGTCACCTACCAGGTAGTTCTCAAAGGTCGTTTTTTTGTTTTTGAAGATAAAGCCTACATAGCTGCACAAAGCTAATAAGGCAGTAATGCCTATAATTGACAGGATAAGGTAGGTATGATTCGGCTTAGGTATGGGTAACATTTAATCTTTCCACCTCCTTATCTGGTAAGCGGTTCCCAAAATGGTCAACAGTATACTGGCTGCAATAACCAACCACCAGGCGATCCAGGGATTAATTCCCGGAGAAGAAGGGTTCATTTGAGCATCATCCTTCTTTATAAAAGTGATAAAGTATAATAAAAACGGCTCACAGTCTTATATTAGGGACGAAAGCTGTGAACCCGGCATAGAAAGCCAAAAATCCGCCCCCCAAGGGGCGGATAATCTTCCGCGGTACCACCCTAGTTGGTAAGAGACCCTATGCTTATAAAGATCTCAAACCCTCTCTGGCCTAAGGAACGAGATACATATTGCAAGGTATCTGATTCCCCCTCGTGGGTAACGGGTGAGTGCCCGTCTCGGCCTACTTACTCCTAATAGTTAAGAGTTTCAACCGGAAGCTCCAGAGCGAACTTCGACTGTTTTTTCCCAGGCAAAGCTTTCCGCCCCTGGCTTTTGCCTCTCTGGTGGAAAAAGAACAGCTTACTTTTCTCCTTCACAGCTTTTTTACAATATTTATCTTGATCTCCCTTTTACAATAGATCACACTAAAAAGCAAGAACAATTTTCCTCTTTTGTGTAGAAAGGCCAGAGTATTGTTCACATTACTATACTAAAGTAAAATAAGTACTAGAAAAGGTGGGGTTCTCTGGGGTAGAGTAACTATAGGGAAGAAAATTTTGCTTGACTTTTTTAGTTTATTGGGGTACTATAACTTTCAAAACTAATATAGAAAGCTGTTGAAGGGAAATAGTAAGCCAGAAAGTGCTACTGGCAGAGAGCCGGATGGAGGGAAACCCCCCAAAGCTGCGATTCCGGTGTAGTAACTTTGGCTGAATGGATCCTGGAGGCGGCAGGCTGAACTGATATGCAAAGTAGGTCTGCCCGGAGCTTCTGCCGATAAAAAGAAGCGGGTATCGGAGCATAGTTCCTGTACCTGGCTGAGTGATCCGGTTATTGTACCGGGTAAATTGGGTGGCACCGCGAGTAACTCTCGTCCCTTAGGCGAGAGTTTTTTATTATTAAGAAAGGGGTTTTTAAATTGCAAAATCCTGCAACCTTTTTTCGATGGTGGGCAAACATACAGAGTGAGAACGCATACCATTAGCATAGAAATTTAAAAAAATTTACTGGAGG
>JAAZDU010000332.1 GCA_012512665.1 Bacillota bacterium
TAATTTAATTGCCCTGTTCATCCTTTAAATATCTTACCAGGGCTTTTTATATCGATATAAAAGACGAGGTGTTTTTACTTTATGGATTCAGAGGAGCGGTATATGTGGATGGCTCTGGATCTGGCCCGTCGCGGCCAGGGGCGAACAAGCCCCAACCCTGTTGTGGGTGCGGTACTGGTGAAGGATGGAGAAGTGGTAGGCACAGGATACCATCAAAACGCTGGAGGCCCCCACGCAGAGATTTTTGCCCTAGAAGAGGCAGGAAACAGGGCCAGGGGTGCTACACTTTATGTCAATTTGGAGCCCTGTGTACACTATGGTAAAACCCCTCCTTGTGTTGATGCTATTATCAAAGCGGGTGTAAAAAAAGTCGTTATTGCCACTGAAGATCCCAACCCTGAAGTTAGGGGGAAGGGTATTAAAAAGCTTAGAGAAAATGGGATAAGAGTTAAAACCGGCGTTTTAGAAGAAAAGGCTTTGCGTTTGAACGAAGTCTTTTTTAAATATATTCAAACAGGAATGCCTTTTATTACAGTGAAAGCTGCTATGACTCTTGACGGCAAGATCGCCACATCAACAGGAGAATCGCGCTGGATTACAGGAGAAAAGGCAAGAAAATATGTCCATAAGCTCCGTTATTATGCCGATGGTATTGTGGTTGGTATTAGGACAGTATTAGCAGATGATCCCCTTCTAACTGTGCGCCTGGAGGGTTATGAAAGAAAGGGGCCAAAAAGGATTGTGGTAGATAGCAAGGCTAGCTTACCTTTGAATGCTAGAGTAATAACTGCCTCCGATCCCACCGATACTATCCTGGCAACCACAGAAAAAGCTCCTTTAGAAAAAAGGAAAGCTTTGGCTGAAAAGGGTGTAGAAGTGCTGGTCCTGCCAGAAAAAAATGACAGAGTGGATCTTAAGGCCCTTATGAAGGCTCTAGGCGAAAGAAAAATGAGCAATATCCTGGTGGAAGGGGGCGGCACGTTAAATTATGCTCTCCTGGAGGAAAACCTAGTTGATAAATTGTATATTTTTATTGCTCCTTTGCTAATTGGCGGCGCTAAAGCGCAAACTCCTCTTGCAGGTGAGGGGATTAAGAGCATTAAGGATGCGCGTATCGTGAGAGAAATTGAGCTCAAGCAATTTGATGGCGACCTGCTGCTTATAGGCTACCCGGAAAAAAGGGGTGATCAGAATATTCACAGGTATTATAGAGGAACTGGGGACAGTGTTGTCCGTGCAATTTCATGAAAGAGATTCTTTTTTGGAAATTAAAGCCCCTCGCATTTTTCCAGGCTTGGAAATGGGAGATAGTATAGCTGTCAACGGAGTTTGTTTGACGGCTTCAGGCCTGGCAAAAGATAGTTTTCGTGCAGATGTTATGCCGGAAACCATGCGGCAGACAAACCTTCACATGCTAACACCTGGAGAAAGGGTGAACCTGGAGAGGGCTCTAACGCCTTCTTCCCGTATAGGAGGCCATTTTGTCAGCGGCCATGTGGACGGTGTGGGCAAAATTACCAGGAAAAAGCTGGAGGGCAATGCTATTGTTTTCACAGTGAAAGCGCCTCAGTCAGTGCTGCGCTATACTGTAGAGAGGGGTTCCATTGCTGTTGATGGTATTAGCCTAACAGTAATAGAAATAGAAAAAGTAAAACAGGAATTTTCAGTATCCATTATTCCCCACACGGCCTCTTTAACTACTCTGGGCTTTAAAAGAGTTGGAGATATCGTAAACTTAGAATCCGACATGCTGGCTAAATATGTAGCAAATTTTTTGGCTGAAAGAGACAAGGGTCCGGGTAGCAATATTACCGAGGAATATTTAAAAGAAAAAGGCTTTTTTTAAAGGAGCGAGTTTAATGTCGGAATTCAATACTATTGAAGAGGCAATAGATGAAATAAAAAAAGGTAATATGGTTATTGTTGTGGATGACGAGGACAGGGAAAATGAAGGTGACCTGGTTATGGCTGCCGAAAAAGTTACTCCGGAGGCCATAAACTTTATGGTTAAATACGGGAGAGGGCTAGTTTGTGTTCCTTTGGATAAAAAAAGGGCTTTGGACTTAAATCTTCCCCTTATGGTTTCTCGCAGCACCGATAGTTTGGAAACAGCCTTTACAGTATCTATCGATGCCAAAACGACCAAAACAGGTATTTCTGCTTATGAAAGGGCAGAGACAGTAAAAAAGATAATTGACCCCGAAGCAGGCCCCGACGACTTTGTGCGTCCCGGGCACATTTTTCCCCTGGTGGCCAAAGATGGCGGAGTATTGCGCAGGGCTGGCCATACAGAAGCAGCAGTAGACCTGGCGAAATTGGCTGGCTTTTACCCTGCAGGTGTTATCTGTGAGGTTCTTAGCGATGATGGCACTATGGCCCGCGTTCCAGAGCTCATGAAATTTGCTAAGAAATTTAATCTAAAAATAATCACCATAGCAGACTTGATTCAATTCCGTATGAGGAAGGAAAAACTTGTTTCAAGGGCAGCTACTACCGAACTTCCCACAGCATACGGGCATTTCCAGCTCATTGCCTATGAAAATTCAGTAGACAATGAGACTCATCTGGCCTTGGTGAAAGGTGAAATAGACCCTGAGAAGCCAGTCTTAGTGCGTGTGCACTCAGAATGCCTTACAGGGGATGTTTTTAGTTCCTTGCGCTGCGATTGTGGTAACCAGCTGGTCCAGGCTATGGCACAAATTGAAAAAGAAGGTTCTGGTGTCCTGGTATATATGAGGCAGGAAGGAAGGGGCATCGGCCTGTTAAATAAAATAAAGGCTTATTGTTTACAGGATAAAGGGAAAGATACAGTTGAGGCTAACGAGGCGCTTGGTTTTGCCCCAGATTTGAGGGATTATGGTGTTGGTGCCCAGATACTGGTAGATTTAGGTGTCAAGAAAATGAGGCTTTTAACCAACAACCCAAGGAAGATAAAGGGATTGGAGGGTTACGGCTTAACCATTGTAGAAAGGGTTCCTCTGGAAATTCCTCCTAGCAGGTACAACTGTGCCTATTTAAATACGAAGAAAGAGAAATTGGGACACCTTTTAAATACAGGAAACAAATAGACGGTGATCTTTTTATATAAAGGGGGAAAAATATTTGTACAAGCAGTATGAAGGCCATATTAGCGGCAAAGGTTTCCGTTTTGCTATTGTCGTCAGCAGGTTTAATGAATTTATTACCAGTAAACTATTAACAGGAGCGCTTGATGCACTCAAGCGCCATGAAGCAGAGGATGAAAATATTGAAATTGCCTGGGTACCAGGGGCCTTTGAATTGCCGCTGGTTGCTCAAAAGATGGCAGCGAGCAAGAAGTATGACGCTGTTATTTGCCTGGGTACTGTTATCAGGGGGGCAACCCCTCATTTTGAATACGTAGCGGCTGAGGTGTCGAAGGGAATAGCCCGCGTTTCCTTTGAGACAGGGGTTCCAGTTATTTTTGGTATTATCACGGCAGACAACCTGGAGCAGGCTATTGAACGGGCAGGCAGCAAGGCTGGAAACAAAGGATGGGACGCTTCTTTAAGCGCTATGGAAATGGCAAGCCTGCTTAAAAATATCCCACTTAGTTGAACATATAATTAAATCATTGCAAGGAGATATTATGACAAAAGAAACCCTAGCCAAAAAATTACTTTTACTGGATGGGCATAGCCTTGCTTTTAGGGCTTTTTATGCCCTTCCTCTTTTGCAGACAAAAAAAGGGCTTTATACCAATGCTGTATACGGTTTTACCACCATGCTGCTGCGCCTATTAAAGGAAGAAAAGCCAAACTATGTAGTTGTAACCTTTGATCACAAGGCCCCAACCTTTCGGCATCAACTGTCAGAACAATATAAGGCACACCGGAAGGAGCCACCGGGTGAGTTTGCCGGTCAAGTTGATATGATTAGGAGGTTGCTGCAGGCACTTCATGTCTCTTATGTGGAGATGGAGGGTTTTGAAGCAGATGATATTCTGGGGACCCTGGCTAAAAAAGCAGAGGGAGAAGGGATGCAAAGTGTTATAGTAACTGGTGATTTGGATCTTTTACAACTTGTATCGCCCCTTATCGAAGTGCTGGTAACTAAAAAAGGAATTTCTCAATTGAAAAGATTTACACCGCAAAAAGTAAGAGAACACTACGGCCTTGAAGCTTCCCAGTTGGCAGACTATCGAGGCCTAAAAGGGGATCCTTCGGATAATATTCCCGGTGTGCCCGGTATTGGCAGCAAAACAGCAGTGTCGCTTCTTCAAGAATATGGGACCCTTGACAATTTGCTAGAGTCTAAACATTTAATTAAACAGAAAAAAGTGCGGGAAAACCTGTGCCGTTATGAGGAGCAGGCCGTGCTCAGCCAAAAGCTGGCACAAATTTGTTGCAAGGTGCCCATTACTTTTTCTATAGAGGAATGTTCTTACAGAGAACCTGACAAGAAAGCTTTGCGCAATCTTTTCCAGGAGTGGGAGTTTAATTCTCTTATGGAAAGTTTATCTCTCCACCCTGAAGAGGAAGATGAGATTTTTGCCGAGCCGTCTTTAGCCGTTATTGCTGGGGAAGAAGATTTTTTAAGGCTCCTTGCTCGTTTAGAGAAAACTGCTGCTGCTGCTTTTTTGTTTGATATAGAACCATTACATTTTCGTAAGGGAAGGCTGAATGGTTTAGCTGTTGCCCTTTCTGAGGAGGAAGGTTTTTATATCCAGCTAAATGAAAAGTTGCAACCGGAGTATATTCTGAAATCTTTGCAGTTTTATTTCCAGGATGCCAGCAAGCAAAAATATTTTCATGATATAAAATTATGCAGGAACATTCTTGCCAACTACAATATTGCTCTCTCACCGCCTTTTTTTGACTCCCTGTTGGCTGCATATCTTCTGCAGCCAGGATGGAACACTTATGAACCGGCAGTTTTGGCCAGGGAATACCTTGGTAAGAACATTAAAGAGCCTGATAAAAAAGTTTCAACTGAAGAAAAGCAAAGGCAAAGGCAATGTTACTTGCTCGAGAGCTGTAAAGCAATGATACCCCTTCAAAACTATCTCTCCTCTGAAATTAAGGCCAAGGATTTGGAAGAGCTTTATCAAAAACTGGAGTTACCCCTGGCCGATGTTCTGGCGGCTATGGAGAGGCACGGTATTGGCCTGGATGGGGAGACTCTGCAGCATCTGGCAGATGATTTTTCCAGGCGGATGGAAGATCTAGAAAGAGAAATCTATACTCTGGCAGGGGGTGCCTTCAATTTAAATTCGCCCAAGCAATTAAGCTATGTTCTCTTTGAGAAAATGGGCATCCGTCCGCTCAAGAAGACCAAAACTGGTTTTTCCACCGATGCCAGTGTTTTAGAAGAGCTTGCGGTCAATCACGAAATAGCACAAAAAATATTGGATTACAGGTCCTTAATGAAATTAAAAACAACATACCTTGATGGTTTGCTTGCAGCTATGGAACGAAGAAAGGGATGCCTTTTTACAACTTTTAATCAAGCTGTGACAGCTACAGGGCGCTTAAGCAGCAGTGAACCTAACCTGCAGAATATACCTGTAAAGTGGGAAGAAGGGCGCCGGATTCGCCTTGCCTTTAAAGCTTGTAATAGTAAAAACCTGCTTCTAGCTGCTGATTATTCCCAGATAGAGTTGAGGATACTGGCGCATTTATCACAGGATCCCCTCTTGCTGCAGGCTTTCAAGAAGGGGGAGGATATTCATGCTCGCACGGCAGCAGAAATTTTTGGAGTACCGCTCCAAGAGGTGGACAGCAATTTACGCAACAGGGCCAAGGCTGTTAATTTTGGCATTATTTATGGTATCAGCGATTACGGGCTTTCCAGGGATTTGAAAATTTCCAGGGAGGAAGCTAGAACTTATATCGACAACTATTTCGAGCGCTACAAGGGTGTCCAGGATTTTATGAACCGCTGTATTGAAGAAGCTAGGGAAAAAGGCTATGTTAAAACCATCCTCAATAGAAGAAGGTACCTGCCCGAGCTTCATGATAGAAACTTTCAGCGCCGTAGCTTTGCTGAACGCATGGCCCGCAATACCCCTATTCAGGGGTCTGCTGCCGATGTTATTAAGCTGGCCATGCTCTCCTTATACAGAGATCTACAA
>JAAZDU010000027.1 GCA_012512665.1 Bacillota bacterium
ATGGTGTACTTATTGAGTTATGTCAACGGAAAGAAGAAGGATAGGAGAAAGAAAATAGGAGGTAATAAAAAAAATGGATGTAAAATTAGATTTTCTCAACCAACGAAGAAAAATCATTCAAGAAGGCGGCGGGGAAAAAAGAATCGAGGCTCAGCATGAGAAGGGAAAACTTACTGCTAGAGAAAGGCTGGAGAAGTTTTTAGATGAAGGAAGCTTTGTAGAGATCGGGACCTTTGTGCAGACTGATTTAGAGGATGCAAGTAATTTAGACATAAAATATCCTGGGGAGGGCGTAGTTACAGGTTACGGAACGGTCAACGGCAGGCAGGTTTATGTTTTTTCACAGGATTTTACAGTAGCCGGTGGCTCCCTAGGGGAAAAACACGCTGATAAGATCTGCCATGTGCTGGATCTAGCAGCGAAAAATGGCTGCCCGGTTATAGGTTTTAATGATTCCGGCGGTGCCAGAATTCAAGAAGGTGTAATGGCTTTAGATGGCTACGGCAGAATATTTTTCAGAAATACCATTTATTCTGGCGTTGTGCCACAAATATCAGTTATTTTAGGCCCTTCTGCTGGCGGGGCTGTCTATTCTCCAGCTCTGACAGATTTTATTTTTATGGTGGATAACATTAGCCGTATGTTTATTACAGGACCCCAGGTTATCAAGGCAGTAACAGGGGAGGAAGTGTCCCCTGAAACCTTGGGTGGAGCTAAAACTCATAATGAGATTAGTGGAGTCGCTCATTTTCGCAGCCCCAATGAAGAAGATTGTTTTGAAAAGATTAGGACCCTTATCAGTTTTTTACCAAGCAACAACTTAGATGATCCGCCTGTAGTGGAACCTGCAGAGCCTACTTTAGCCCAAGAAGATCTGCTTACTATTATTCCTGATGATCCTAACAAAGCTTATGATGTTAAGGAGATTATAAAGCGTGTTGTGGACAGGAGCGACTTTTTTGAGGTACACCAGCATTATGCTAAAAATGCAGTTGTAGGCTTTGCCAGAGTCCATGGCCAGCCTGTAGGCATTATTGCCAATCAGCCAAAGGTACTTGCTGGTTGTCTTGATATAGATTGTTCCGATAAAATTGCCCGTTTTGTCCGCTTCTGCGATGCTTTTAATATACCTCTTATTACTTTTGTTGATGTACCTGGTTATCTGCCCGGTGTCAACCAGGAATACGGCGGCATTATCCGCCATGGGGCAAAAGTCCTTTATGCTTATTCAGAGGCTACTGTGCCGAAGATAAGCATTATCTTAAGAAAGGCATATGGCGGTGCATATATTGCTATGAGTTGCCGCGCCCTGGGAGCAGATGTGGCCCTGGCCTGGCCTTCAGCGGAAATTGCGGTTATGGGACCGGAAGGCGCTATTAATATTGTTAATCGCCGGGAGATTGAAGCTGCTGATAATCCCCAGGAGAAGAGAAAAGAACTTATTGCTGATTACCGTAAAAAATACGCTAATCCCTATGTAGCTGCATCAAGGGGATGGATAGATGATGTTATTGACCCCAGGGATACCAGGCGACATATTATACAGGCCCTCTATGAAAATAGAAACAAGCAGGAGGATCGCCCCAGAAAGAAACACGGAAATATTCCAACCTAGTTTTGCGGTTAAAATTGCTTGACTTTTATAGGGCTTGGTGTTAAAATCAGGAGCAAATCAGAAGTACAATTGCATATCAATAGCCGATGAAAGGAAGAGTAGTTCTGGTATTCACAGCAAGCGAGCCGGCGATGGTGGAAGGCCGGTTGTGGAGCCATTATGAAGCGCATCCTGGAGGTAAAAGCTGAAGCCTTTTATGGTGTGTAGGCTTTTTCGGTGAATCCGTTATCGTTTTCAAGTGGCCGTAAGGCAAGAAAGGTGGTACCGCGAGATACCTCTCGTCCTTTTCAATCAGGGATGAGAGGTTTTTTAATATCTTGACAGGCTTGGCTGCCTGCCAGCATTGGGGTGATCTGTTTATGATAAGAGTTGGCATTATAGGGGTTACAGGTTATACAGGGGGAGAACTTTTGCGTATTCTTAGCGGGCATCCCGAGGTTAGTGTAACTTATGCAACTTCGCGGTATGCTGCAGGCCAGGAAGTAGCTGAAGTGCATCCCCAGTTTAAGGGTCTTTTGTCTTTAAGATGTTCCAAATTTGATGAAGAAGAAGCACAGCTGAAGACTGATATTTGTTTTTGTGCCCTTCCCCATGGCGAATCCATGAATACAGTTGCTTCTTTACTGGGAGTGGGTTTAAAAGTAATCGATCTAAGTGCAGATTA
This sequence comes from Bacillota bacterium, assembly GCA_012512665.1. Classification (GTDB taxonomy): domain Bacteria; phylum Bacillota; class Dethiobacteria; order DTU022; family JAAZDU01; genus JAAZDU01. The sequence goes on from JAAZDU010000027.1 coordinate 2,280, forward strand.
CAGGCTTGATCCTGGTGATTATTATCAGTGGTATAAAAAGAAACATTTTTTCCCGCATTTGACTGAAAAGGCTGCTTATGGTTTGCCCGAGCTATATAGAGAGCAGGTGGCCGGATCTGAACTAGTAGCCAATCCAGGTTGTTACCCAACTGCTTCTATTCTGGCGCTAGCGCCCTTGGCACAGGAAAATTTAATAGATTTTAGTTCCTTGATCATTGATGCCAAATCAGGTACTTCGGGAGCTGGACGCAATTTAAGCCCAACTTTGCATTATCCTAACTTAACTGAAAACTTTCAGGCCTATAAGGTTGCAGCGCATCAGCATACCCCTGAAATTGAAAAAATACTCTCCCTTTTATCTGGACAGCCTGTTAAACTTACTTTTACACCGCACCTGCTTCCTATGTCGCGGGGGATTTTAGTAACTGCTTATTTGAGACTAAAGAAAAGTTGCTTAGATAATGATATTCAGGGTATTTACAGCCAGTATTATGGAGCAGAGCCTTTTATCAGGCTCATTGAGCATCCACAGCTGCCAGAAACTAAAAATGTTTATGGGAGCAATTATTGTGATATAGCGTGGCGTCTGGACGAAAGGACAGGAAGGCTTATCGTCATAGCTGCTATCGATAACCTTGTTAAAGGTGCATCAGGCCAGGCTGTGCAAAATATGAATATTATGTTTGGACTGTCTGAAAC
>JAAZDU010000333.1 GCA_012512665.1 Bacillota bacterium
CAGAGAAAGATTGAAAAGGTTATAGCCCAGTTCTTCTAGCAGCGCGCCAGTGACAATCCCCAGTATAAAGAAAAAGGCAGCCAGGAGGAACCAGTTCTTGTTGTTTACTAAAAAGCTTTTAATTTGGTCTCTGATGTAAACCACCTCAAACTAAATTTATTGTGCTTAATAATTAAGATAGGCATTTAATAACATTATAGTTTATTTTTTTGTCTTTTAAAACAATAATTATCGGTTTCGTTTGTTTGTGGCTTTAATTATTTTGTACTTATTTTGCGAAGAGGCGGTGGGCTGTTGTTAGTGCAGGTGTTGGTCAATGTTAAAACTGATAATTTGGACAGGCTATTAACATACAGGGTACCGCATTCCCTGTCTTTTTATATAAAAAAGGGTGTAATGATTAGAGTGCCTTTGGGTAAGCAAATAGTTGACGGATGGGTTTGGGAGATAGTGGGTGAGGATAGTAGCGTTCTCTTACCGCCAGGAGTTAGGATAAGGGAAATAAAGGAAGTTGTGGATAATGTACCTGTTTTATCTGAGGAGATTATGTTGTTGGCAAGCTGGATAAAAAAGCGCTATTACTGCTGCCTGTTAGATGCCCTTCTGCCTATGCTGCCGCCGTCGCTGGGGCGGGTTCGAGATAAAAAGAAGTGGATTATTTATCCCGCTGTTGATTCAAAAAAACTTTGTCAAGAAGTGGAGAGGTTAAAAAGAAAAGCACCCCGGCAGGCAGCTGTTTTGGAAACATTTTTGCTTGAAGGTAGCCAGGGTATTTTTATGTCCAGGCTGTTAAAAGAAAAAGGCCATTCCCGCCAGGCTATCAACGCTCTGGAGCAAAAAGGTTTGCTGAAAAAAGAGAGTAGAAGGCAATTTCGCAATCCCCGAGAAGACTTTACCTTAAAAAAGGAAGATAATTTTGTTCTTTCTGCCGAACAGAAAAAGGCGCTGGAGTGTATTAACGAGAAGATGAAAAAAGGAAAAGGGGAATTTCTACTGTGTGGTGTCACCGGCAGTGGAAAAACAGAAATATATTTGAGAGTAGCAAAAAAGGTCTTGGAGCAAAATAAGGGGGTAATAGTCCTTGTTCCCGAGATTACCCTTACACCGCAGATGACACAAGTTTTTGCCAGCAGCTTTGGTGATAAGCTTGCCGTCCTACATAGCCGGCTTTCTCCCGGGGAAAGATATGATGAATGGTGGAGAGTCCGCTTGGGTGAGGCAAAAGTGGTATTGGGAGCCAGGTCTGCAGTGTTTGCCCCCCTTGATTCTTTGGGCCTTATAATTATTGATGAAGAACATGAGATCAGCTACAAACAGGAGGAAAGCCCCCGCTATCATGCCCGGGATGTCGCGCGCTGGCGCTGCCGATATCATGGATCTTTCCTGCTTCTAGGCAGTGCAACACCTTCCCTGGAGTCATATTACAGGAACAGCGAGACGGTATTTAGTTTAAGAAAAAGGGTTGAGAATAAGCCGCTGCCCCATATTCAGATTGTTGATATGCGGAAAGAATTAAATCAAGGTCACAAGAGCATTTTTAGCAGACAACTGATTCACCTTACAAGAAAAGCTATTAACCAGGGAGAACAAGTGCTACTCTTCTTAAACCGCAGGGGTTATGCCAGTTTTGTTCTCTGCCGCAGTTGTGGACAGGTAGAGAGATGCCCGCACTGCGAAGTTCCGCTTACATATCACGCCCACCTGAGGAAAATGATGTGCCATTATTGTTCATATACGAAAGCCGTTCCTATTCGCTGCTCTGCCTGCATGAGCCCTTACATTAAACTTTTTGGGGTAGGAACGCAAAAGGTTGAACTAGAGGCAAGGCGATTATTCCCATTTGCGGGCATTATCAGAATTGATTCCGATACGACTGCTACTAAGGGATCTCATAAAGCTTTGCTGGACGCTTTTTGCCGTAAAGAAGCCTCTATTTTGGTAGGAACCCAGATGATAGCCAAAGGGCTCAATTTCCCTGAGGTTACCCTGGTTGGTATAGTGGCTGCTGATATAGCACTAAACTTTCCTGATTTTAGAGCGGGTGAGCGCACTTTCCAGTTGTTGACCCAGGTAGCCGGAAGGTCTGGGAGGGGCAGCAAAAAGGGGATGGTCGTCATACAGACCTATGCTCCACAACATGAAAGTATTAGAAAGGCTGCTGCCTATGATTTAGAAGGTTTTTATAGGAAGGAGCTGGAAAGGCGAAGGCTATTAAAATATCCTCCCTTTCAGCAGCTGCTTCTTTTTCTTTTTCGTGCTGCCAATGAGCTTGAGGCGGAGGAAGCCTCAAGGTGGATGGAGAAAGAACTTAAAAGATCAAGGTCAAGCCATAACATTGCCTTTGATATATTAGGCCCTGTGCCGTCACCTCTCGTAAAGGTTAAGGGATATTACCGATGGCAGCTGCTCGTGAAGGGTTGCCGCCTGGATGAGTATAGCCCTGTAATAAAGATTCTGATAGATGATTTTAGGAAAAATTATGCAAGTAAAGTAAAGCTGACAGTGGATTTTGATCCATACATGATGCTATAATAAATAGGGGTGTTGACATGGCCATCAGAAGGATTAGAACAGAGGGCGATAAGGTTTTAAGGCAAAAAGCGCAGAAGGTTAATAATATTTCCCCCCCCGTCTTAAAGCTTTTAGATGATATGAAAGAAACTTTAGAGGATGCTGACGGGTTGGGTTTAGCTGCCCCTCAGGTAGGCATCTCCAAGGCTATCTTAGTGGCTCGGGCAGGGGATAATATCTTAGAGCTGCTTAACCCTGTTATTATAAAAAGCAAGGGTGAAGAAACAGCAGTAGAGGGCTGTCTTAGCATACCCGGTATTTACGGTGAGGTCCCACGGGCGGTAGAGGTGGAAGTAACAGCTATGGACAGGGAGGGCAAACAAATCAGCATCAAAGCCCGGGATCTACTGGCAAGGATCCTGCAGCACGAAATAGACCACCTGCACGGAGTGCTTTTTGTGGATAAAGCAACCAGATTTATCCCGCAAGATGAACTTTAGCTTTCATTGAGGGGGAGTTATTCTGTCTCTTAAGATTTTGTTTATGGGAACATCAGGTTTTTCCATCACTATATTAAATAAATTGGTAGAATCTAGATATCAAGTAAAAGTTGTTGCTACCAGGCCAGATAAACCTGCCGGCAGGAAAAAAAAATTAACGCCGCCGCCTATTAAGAAAACAGCCATGAAGCTTGAATTAGAACTATGGCAGCCGCGGCGCTGGGATGATTACTGGATCTCCCGGGCAGCTGAGTTAGAGCCCGATTTAATTGTTACGGCTGCTTATGGACTAATTTTACCTGAAAAGCTTTTAAAAGTTCCTTCCTATGGGGCAATAAACGTTCATCCTTCTCTGCTGCCTGCATATAGAGGTGCTGCCCCCATTCAAAGGGTTCTTATGGATGATCAAAGTTTTACCGGGGTTACGGTTTTGTTTATGAGCAAAGGAATTGATGAAGGGGATATCATTTTACAGGAAAAGGTGCCTATCGATGACCAGGATGATTATGGTAAACTGTCATCCCGCCTGGCGATCCGCGGAGGGGAACTTTTATCCCGGGCTATTGACCTGGTGGCAGCAGGGAAAGAGCAACCTATTCCTCAAAACCACCTTGAAAGCACCTATGCACCGCCTATAGCTTCTTC
>JAAZDU010000028.1 GCA_012512665.1 Bacillota bacterium
AAAGGATTGGCAGACAGAATATCTTGATTTAATTTTAGCCATCAAAGTCGTAGAATCCTTTGAAGATGCTGTAGAACATATTAATAAGTATGGAACCGGACATTCAGAGGCAATAATTACGAACGATTACTTTACCGGGCGTCAGTTTTTAAGAAAGGTTGACGCCGCCGCTGTCTATATAAATGCATCGACCCGCTTTACGGATGGCTTTGCCATGGGGCTAGGAGCAGAAATGGGTATAAGCACTCAAAAAATTCACACACGGGGGCCAATGGGTCTTAAAGCTTTGACCTCTGAAAAGTTTATTGTTTATGGTGAGGGACAAATAAGACAATAAAGGAGGAATAATATTGCACCGTTTTTATGATGCTTTAGACAATGATGATATACTTATAGTTGATACAACTTTAAGAGATGGTGAGCAAACTGCTGGGGTGGTTTTTTCCAATCAAGAAAAAATTAGGATTGCCAAAATGCTTGATGAAATTGGCCTTCACCAGTTAGAGGTTGGCGTCCCTGTTATGGGTGGGGCAGAAAAAAAAGTAATAAAAAAAATTGCCACCCTGGGGTTAAAAGCTAGTTTGATGGCTTGGAATAGGGCTAATATTGACGATGTTAAACATTCTATAGACTGCGGAGTAGATGCAGTTGCTATTTCTATATCAACTTCTGACATACACATAAAACACAAATTACAGAGTACAAGAGACTGGGTTTTACAGTCCATGTCAAAAGCTACAGAGTTTGCTAAAAAACATGGTTTGTATGTTTCGGTCAACGCTGAGGATGCCTCACGGACGGATTTTGATTTTCTCATAAAATTTGCTAAAGAGGCTAAAGATTCAGGTGCCGACCGCATAAGGTTTTGTGATACCATCGGCGTTCTTGAACCATTTAAAACGTACGAGTTGGTTAAAAAACTGATTGAAGAGGTCGGTATGAAAGTGGAAATGCATACCCATAATGATTTCGGTATGGCAACAGCTAATGCCTTAGCTGGTGTAAGAGCAGGGGCTAAATTTGTAGGGGTAACTGTAAACGGTCTTGGCGAAAGGGCTGGTAATGCCGCCCTGGAAGAAGTTTGTATGGCACTTAAAATTTTATATAAAAAAGATCTGAATTTTAAAACTAACATGTTTCGTGAAGTATCAGAATACGTAGCACGGGCCAGCGGAAGAATTATTCCTCCTGGTAAAGCCATTGTTGGCGATAATATGTTCCGGCATGAATCAGGCATACATGCTGATGGCGTTATAAAATATCCTGGCACTTATGAGGTATTTAGCCCTGAAGATGTGGGTTTGGAAAGGCAGATCGTCATCGGCAAGCACTCTGGTTCAAAAGCTATTAAAATAAAATTTATGGAGTACGGTATCAACCTCTCCGACGAAGAAGCTGCTGAACTTCTTCCTATGATAAGAAAAGCTGCAGTTGAAATAAAAAGACCACTTTTTGATAAAGAACTAGTTTATATTTATGAAGATTATATGCATAAAAAAAGAGAAAAGGAAATGGAATTTTTCATGGATAACAGTATTGAATAAAAAGGGTGTATCATGTTGTTGAAAGGAGCTCCATAATGGGGAAAACTATAACTGAAAAAATATTTAGTAACCATTGCCAAAGAGATGTAAAAGCAGGTGATCTAGTTATTGCGCCTCTTGATTTTATTATGGGACAAGATGGCACTGCACCGCTCGCTATCAAGAGCTATTCTGATATGAAACCGCAGTATATTGCTTCTTCAAAGATTGCTTTTGTTATCGATCACAGCGCACCGAGCCCTAATGAAGGAGTATCAGCCCTTCATAAACTAATGCGCGATTTTGCTAAAAAAAATAAAATACAACTATATGATATAGGCGAAGGAGTATGCCACCAACTGCTCCCTGAAAAAGGGCATGTTGTGCCAGGAGATTTAGTAATAGGTGCAGACTCTCATACATGTACGTATGGTGCTATTAATGCATTTTCTACAGGAGTAGGCTCAACTGATTTAGCTGTTGCTATGGCTTCAGGTAAGCTATGGTTTAAGGTTCCAGAGACTATCAAAATTGAATTAAGCGGTAATTTACCCTACAATGTATTTGCTAAAGATTTAATTCTTTATCTTATCGGTAAAATTAAAGCTGATGGAGCTACTTACAATGCAATCGAATTTACTGGCGACACTATAAGCTCTTTATCTATCGATAATCGCTTTACTATTTCTAACATGGCTATTGAAATGGGCGCCAAAACAGGCCTGATGGAAGTTGATGAAAAAACTGAAAAATGGCTAGCTAAACATGCCAAAAAACCATATCAGTCTGTAAAGCCAGATCCTGATGCGAAATACAAAGATATAAAGAAATACGATGTATCAGATCTATCCCCACAAGTTGCCTGCCCGCATACAGTAGATAACGTTAAACCTGTGGAAGAGGTAGAGGGGACAGAAATTAATCAATGTTTTATTGGTACTTGTACAAATGGAAGGCTAACAGACCTAAGAGTAGCTGCAAACATTCTTGCTGGTAAAAAAGTCCATCCAGAGGTTAGATTGATTATTGCACCGGCCTCCAGGCAAATTTATTTAAAGGCTATGGAAGAGGGCATAATTCAAACACTTGTTAAGGCTGGGGCATCTATTGTAACTCCCGGATGCGGTCCCTGTGTCGGCACCCATAATGGTATACCGGCTGATGGAGAAAAAGTGCTCTCAACAGCAAACCGCAACTTTAAGGGGCGAATGGGTAACAACAAAGCATTTATTTACCTCGCTTCGCCAGCAACAGTAGCATTTTCTGCCTTAAAAGGGGCCATTGCTGATCCCAGGAAAATTTAAGAGGAGGCATAATTTTATGTTATTAAGAGGTAAAGCTCACAAATTTGGGGATGATATTAATACGGATTATATAATTTCTGGAAAATATAAGTTTAAAACCCTAGATATGAATGAACTTGCCAAACATGTTATGGAAGACTTGGATCCTCATTTTTATTCCAAAATAACTCCGGGAGATATTCTTGAAGCTGGCAAAAATTTTGGTTGCGGTTCTTCCAGGGAGCAAGCACCCCTGGCCATCAAGTTTTCTAAAATTAGTTGTGTGCTTGCTAGTTCTTTTGCCCGCATCTTCTATCGCAACGCTATTAACACAGGTTTGCCTGTTATAGAATGTGACACCACAGGCATTGAAAGCGGCGATGAATTAAAAATTGAACTTGAAAAAGGAGTAGTTATAAATATAACTAAAAATGAAACTATAATAGCACAACCGCTTCCTTCATTTATGATAAAAATACTAAATGATGGAGGGGTTGTAAAACACTTTCAAAGATATAGTGACCTTAAATTTAATGTCTAGGCACTTCCAATGAAAGGCCTCTTACCTGTGCTAGGCGCAGGTTATTTTTTTCTAGAGTTTATAAATTTAACTCTTTTAGAAGAATCCTTTGTGAGGACGTTTCCTCTCTAGAGGAAGTAGGACTTACTTTTGCTGATATAATAGGCTTCTGGTTGTTTTGGGCCATTTTAAGCCCAGGAGGTTATAAAAAATGTCCTTCTTGCTTACAGCTGATATTGGCGGTACGAAAACAATTCTAGCTATTTTTAATAAAGAGGGGTTGTTGCTTGGAAAAACAAGATTCGCAACTCCTACAGCGGATACCCCTTCTTCTTTTCTAAATTACTTTTATACAAAAGCTTTACAGCTCTATAGCACTTTAAAACTGACACCAGGCGATATAGCAGGTTTGGGCGTTTGTGTAGCAGGTTTTTTAAATTATGAAACAGGTGTAATGGTCCATTCACCAAATATAATGAAATGGGATGGTTTTCCTTTAAAAAAAGAGCTAAAAAAGCGTTTTAACTTAACACCTGTGATAGAAAATGATGCCAATGCTGCTGCTTGGGGTGAGTATGTGTACAGCTTACGTAAAGTACCGCATAATATGTTGTATGTTACTGTAAGCACCGGAATCGGTAGCGGCATAATACTTGATAAAAAAATATACCGCGGGGAAAACGGTTTTGCTGGTGAACTTGGACATTTAAAAGTTCAAAAAAACGGTCCGATCTGCCCCTGTGGAGGGTACGGCTGTTTAGAGAGAGTGGCAGCAGGAGAAGCTATAACCAGAATAGCAAAAAATATTATCAGGAAAACAAAAAATCGTTCGTTCTTAAAAAAATGCAGGGAAATCACTACTAAAACAGTGTTTGAAGCTGCAAAAAACCAAGATTTTGTTGCGTTCTATGTATTAAATAAAGCACTTTTTTCTCTTGCAAGAGGTCTCTCTCATTTCATAAATTTATTTAACCCTGGTTGTTTAGTTCTGGGGGGAGGAGTAATGAAAGAATATGATTTTATTTATCCTTATCTAAAAAAACACCTTGCGTCCATGGTAATTACACCTGCATACCAAAATCTTACTA
>JAAZDU010000334.1 GCA_012512665.1 Bacillota bacterium
CTTATAGGTAGACTAAAAACTTGGAACGTATCAAGCTAAAGAAGCACTAGAGGAATTGTTTCAATTCCTTATAGGTAGGCTAAAAACCCGGTTATATTGTCATGCGTATTGATTTATCCCCGGTGTTTCAATTCCTTATAGGTAGGCTAAAAACCCGTTTCATCGCGATAAAATGGTGCTGTTTATTAAATGATGATTTAATTTTACTATGTCTTTATTATAACATAAATTGATGAAAATGCAGTATTCCTCTACTTTCTTTTTGTTTTTTTAGTTGTCGTCGATCCCCCGGGGTTTTTGCACTACTGAAGGTCGACGACATCTATTGACAAACATTAAAGTATAAAATCCTCCCCGCATTTTAGCTTGCCTTATTAAGATTAGCTATGATGATTAACTATAAAGCATTATCCTATTTGCCCATTGAAAATTGAAAGGAAATATGAAACTATTTGGAGAATAAATTAATTAAAACAACTAACAATTGGCAACTTACATAATAAATTTATAAATTACACTGCTCTGATAAACCGAATAACTAATATGTTTTTATAACTAGGTGGAGGGATAGCTTATGGATAAGGATATTAAAAAAATATCCTCCAAAATATTTCTTCCTAAAAATTTGGATAGGAAGTCATGGAAAGGCGCTGAACGTGTGCTTAATGAAGCTTGGCAGGAAGGTGGCGGTAACTGCGATGGCTTCATTCTCAACTGGGATTATTACCAAAAGGTTAAGCAAAGAGTGAAGCTGGAATTAGAAAACGCTTATTCTGCCAGTAAATTCGCTGTTCTAGTTCCAGCAGGATTATTCGGTTTAACTCAAGGATTTAATTACCCTGACCTAGATATCAGAATCTTGGGGATTGGCAAGCATCGTTACTTCCTTTTCCATAGCGCCATCGGACTCTATGTGTTACAGCACTTTTACCGACAGTGGCTAGAAAAACAAAGCAATTCTCAAAGCTGGAGCAACCGCGTTTTGCAGAAGCTCTCCGGAGTATTACTGGGAGCAGGAGCCATAGGGGTGGGTGTACATCTACTGACCGATGTCTTTCAACCCAAAAGCGTAGTTTTTCCGTTTTTCGGTAGCTTGATAAACGGTACTCTTGTTGACGATAACATTTGGCTATTAGCAAACTCTCTCTGGGCTTTTAAAATAGCCCGCAACATTTTTGCTCTAACTGTCGCTGAGGAATATGAAAAAGGGCGTACCTTCGTTAAAAATCATTTGCAAGCAGGTTTAGCAGAGTTAGGGAAGATGTTTAATAGCAGTATTTAATAGAATTTCAAATATATTAAGTTTAATATTCTGTAAGAAAGGTGTTTGTAGATGCTTTTTATAGTCGGTCTCCAAAAAATGACCAGACAAGAGAAAATTGCTTTGTTGGCACAGATAATGGCCATAAATGCGGCAAATGTCATAAACGAAGGATTACAAAAGACAGCTCAAAAAGCTAAAAACATCTTGCTAAAAGGTGTAGGTGAAATACTGAAAAAAACCGGGGCAAAAGAACAAGCAACAAAGATTGAAACCTTCGATATGAACACTAACTGGAATCCAGAAATTATTAAAAGCGCGTTTGATAAAGCAATGAAAAAACTACAGGATTTTGAGGAACCCGAACTAAACTTTGCTATTCGTTGGCACTTATTGAAACTTTGTAATCTTGAACCTCCAGTTCAGGACGAAAAGATCATTGAACGTATCATCAGCAAAGCGGGTAAACCTTTTAACATTAACCCTAAAAACTATATAGACCTGGCCGCAGCCGAGGCTAAAATATTCCAGAAAGCAGTGGAAGAACAAATTGAGCTGCTCCAAAAAACACTTGCTAACATGGGAGCTGAAGAACAGGAACAGTTTGAAGAAATCTTGAATGAGGAACTAAAAAAATTAAGTGAAGCCGATTTGGAAGCGATTAAAAGGGTGACAGGCCTGGAAAAACTCTCAGCCAGGGCATTAAGCAACTTTTTACGCACCACTTCCAGTGTGGTTCTTGCCCAGATAATTATAGGTGGATGGGGATTCGGAGCATATTTATTTCTAACTGCATTTCTTAAAGCGGTATCATTGTTTTTCGGAATTACCTTCGCTTTTAGCACTTATACCGCAGCATCTTCAATGCTGGCGTTTCTATTATCCGGTCCATTTGTTTTACTTGTTTCCGCTCTAACCGGTGGAGTTTTGTATTTTCAGACTACACGAAAATTAGATCAGCAACTTGCTAAAATGTTAATTATGGCAGGGAAGGGAAATCTGATTAAACTTGGCCATCAATAAAATACTGAATTCTTAAAATTTAAGTGTAATGATAAAAAATTATCTGTTTTTTGTTTCCCTAGTAAGAAAATGCATTAACATACCTATCTCGCTCGGTTTTCTCCACGCAAAACAAAAGATAGATGCCATGCCTAAGCAGCATCCCTTTGAATTGAGATACCACGTCAATGTGGGTAAAGTTGATTGGGAAAGCTGTGCAAAGGTGCTGGACAGCAGGGAGAAGCGGAAACATTTGATGGCGGGATGGAGATAAGAAGGAAAATCCTGTTATTATGCGCTATTATCACAAAAAACCGTCCTTTCGGACGGCTCCTTGTCATTTTACAATACCAGCAGACTCTCAGGCAAAAACGCCTCGACTTGTTTCAATTCTTTAGAGATCCAGATCCAATAGATGAAATCTTATTCATCCAGATGCTATAGAAAAGCAATCGGTTAAGAAAACATTAACTATTCCATTGAAACGAGAAAAACGATTTCAATTCCTCGTAGGTTGGTTGGTGTCGATCCCCCGGGATTTAGCACTCAGGTATTCCTAACAACAAGGATTTCTTCAGATTTTGCACAGCAACTATTGATGCATGCCACAACAAAGACACGACCCAGAGTGCCTGGAGGTACCTCCCAAAGAATCTCAGCAACCCCTGTAACCGCGCTGGGACAATCAATACCAATTAGTTGGGCTAGCTCACAGGTTTCGGTGCCAGTAGGTTCCAGGAAAAAGAAGGCACGGGAAACCGGCCTGTTAAATGTGGCCCTTACAATAACAAAGTCATTTAGCTGAACAACCCCGTCAATTATGGGAAGAGGTTGACCAGCCTCTGTTAACAGCCTTAGTGTAAGTACTTGTAGATCACAAACGGGCGTCGGAGCAGGAACGCAGAGCACATCGCCTGGGAAAATTGAATTAGGATTACTTATATGGGGGTTGGCATTAATTAAAGCTTGCAGGCTTACACCAAATCGCTGGGCAATCAGGAACATAGTGTCTCCGCTTACTACGGTATACCTTCCCTGGAAACCGCTTGGGCAGCTGGACGGTACTCTTGACATGTTTTATTTAACTCCTTCCCCTGCCTAAAGAGATAAATATTTTTCTCTATATTACTATGATAGATACCAGAAATAGGTTACAAGTTAGATAATGAAGTAGCTGCGCTAGTACTAATACTTTTTTCTCACATATAGGGCAGGATCACGGACCTTTCCTGCAATAAAAATGAGGCTGGCAATCTTTTTCTTTGCGGCCCTAAAGGCACAAGATGCTTGGTGGGCCCGTAAAGAGCCATAATACATTGAACTTGCCGTGGATTGCCCCCTGTGACGCGGGTTGCCGGAAATATTAGACAAAGGGTTATGAGATAAAAGACCATATGGGCAGGAATTTGCCATATTTTGTAGAATTTTTACTAAAGCTATGATAAAACCATAATTACCCAAGGGGTAAGAATATAAATTGAGGAGGAGTAATAATGGCTTTGTTTTGTAAGAGGGGGACAAACAAGGAGAAAAATTTTATGTTTAGACGAACTCTTACCTTTTTGTTGGTCATGACGATGTTGTGTGTATTATTATTTGCCGGATGTGGTCCTACAGAAGCTGATGAGGTAGAAAATGACGATGAAATAATGGCAGAGCAACCAGATGCCAAAGTTGATGATGATAAAGAGTCGAAGGAAAAGGAAGAAGAAATGAAAGCAGATGAAACGGAAGAGGATAGCACAATTGTCAATTATGAATTGGATGTAATTGAAGAATGGAAGGGATTAAAAGTAGAAATATTAGGGCTTGCATTGGGAGAACAAGTAAAAAGCGACTATCAGGAAGGCCCGGTAGATTTTGTTGCTTTACAATTTAGAATGGAAAATACCAGGGATGAAGGGGAATTTACTGTTTATCCCGATCAGGGAACGCTAATCACTTCAACAGGAGAGCAATTAGAGCCTGATACATGGGAATCTGACCACATCGGAGGGGAAATCTATGAAAAGGTAATAAAAGATGGTGTTGTCATATGGATACTAGAGCGGGGGCATGTTTTTGATCTTGATTGGATAAGAGTAGTATTTAATGCATATGATGAAGCTACAGACTTCTGGTCAGACGACTACAGCAAAGAATTTGATCTAAAAATCGAAATCCCCCAATCTTAAAAACCTCGATACCATCGAGGTTTTTAAAATGGTGGGCTCGGCAGGTTTCGAACCTGCGGCCTCTTGAATGTGAGTCAAGCGCTCTCCCCCTGAGC
>JAAZDU010000335.1 GCA_012512665.1 Bacillota bacterium
GGCATAAGAGGTTAAGACGGAAGTGCCTCCGGTATCCACGGAAAGAATATAGCTGGGAATGCGGGTTGCCTCCACTTCTCCCTGGACAATGAAGTAGGTGAGGGAGAAGTTAGTAGTGCAGTAAACAGGAGAATCTTCAGTCACTTCGCCCACAGCATAGAGGCCGGGCTCAACTTGGACAGGCTTTTGCGGGTCGGTATAAAGGTTGAATCTCCAGCTCAGCAAGGATAAAAGGTGTGCTTTGTCAGTGGTGCGCAACACAATTATGCTGGCATACTTGGCAATGTAAACCGTAGCCTGGGCCATCTCCTCCCTGGGATCTTCTTTAGAAGTAAAGGCAATGATGGGGAAGCCCAGGGGGCGGAATTTTTTCTTAATAGACAGGCGGCGAATCGTGGTAAAGTCGGTCAAGGCACGTGAGGTTTCCCTGGCACCCGTGTCCAGCACCAGATCCTTGTAACCGGCAGCTGTAATCTTCTCAACCAGCTCGGCAGTTTTATCCAGGTTCTCTCCCTTCACAGCCAGGGGGCAGCTCTTAGCTTTGGCCAGCTCCAACATCTTTTCATAATTATCGGCCGTAGCAGCATAAATCAGCGGTTTTTTCTCGGCAGCAACCTCTAAAGCTTTTTCCATAGCTGCAGGATCTTCACTGATCAGCACCAAGTTTCTTTTGCTGTTTTTAACAACTGTTTCAGCGGCAGCCTGAAACTTGGCGGGATCACCCGAAGCGTTCACCAGTGCTACCATATCTACCTCATAATGTTGCCCCACGCGATCAAAGTTGAGGTTGTTAATCTCCTCCACCCTGGCAGCCACATCTTCTGTGTCGTCAACAGCAATGGCAATAGCAGTGGGGTGGAAGAATCGCTTGTCATGGCGGAAGAGCTCCGTTTCGTCGCCCAGTTCAATGGTGTTGTCGCCGGTACCTACAACCACTTTGCGAATGGGAGGAGCTGAGGCAGCCGATAAAGCCTCTTTTGCCTCTTCGCTGACATGAGGGCAGGCATCGAGAGAAATTTTAGCGTTGGCCAGAGCCATGGCAAAGGCCAGGCAGGTAGGATGGCCACATTCTTTGCAATTTGTTTTGGGCAAATGCTTAAAAATCTGCAGTCCTGTTAATCCCATTTTACTAACTCCTTTCCAGTTATATCTAACAAAAAGTAACCCTGGGCATCATTGCTTTCCTCCGCCCGGGGTTTGCTTTCTTTACATGAGGGGATCCATGGTAAGGGCAGGATGCCCTTTCTCCTCCAGGAAGGGGAGCACCTCATCAGCCGTTTCTCCGACCGTCTCATCAGCAATTTTATCGACAAAGTCAGCTCCGAGGCCTTCTTCTTCAGCTCTCTTTCTTAGGTCATCGCCCAGCCATTCTTTTAATTCCTTGGGCATCCAGACAAGACGGGCTAGCCCCCCATCAGCCTTGATAAACTTTCTGCTGAGGATATAGGCGCGGCCGTGACCCATAAAGCCAGGAGTCTGCACCCCGCCACCGACGGAACCTGCCAGGGTGGAGAAGTTCATGCCGCAGGGAGTCATGCCGCTGTGCTCCCTGGTAGTGATCATAACTCCGTTGGCTTCAGGGAAGATAGCCATGATGCACTCAAAGCAACCGCAAGAGGTCATAGGTCGGTCTATAAAAGAATACATAGAACATTCTTCCACATTGCGGTTAGACTTCAAGTAGACAAACTCGTTCACAGACTCCCAGATACCCTTCTCTTCGTCAATGAGTCCTTCCTTCTTGATAGGCGGGTTGGGTCCGGTGGGATCAATTTCATAAGAAGCCTTGCCATCCAACCAGCTAACCGCACCGCAGAGCCCTAACCTTTCCGGGGTAACAACGCAGACGTGGTTGGGAGCGAAAGACTGGCAGAGAGTGCAGGCATAGAACTCATCAACGGACTCATCGGTCAGGCCAGCCAGGCGGGCATCCCTCTCGGCATAGGCTGCTCGAGCTTCAGCCAGCTTTTCTTGCACTTTTTGGGGATCAGTATATACA
>JAAZDU010000336.1 GCA_012512665.1 Bacillota bacterium
AATATATCCTTTGGCTATACCTCCCAAATCCAGCCTCATGCCTTCCCGTTCCAGCTTAACCAGGTTACTATTCTTGAAAGTAACATTCCTATAATCTACAAGAGCCAAAGCTTTTTCCAACTGATCGGGGCTGGGAACCAACTGCTTTTCTTCCCCAAAACCCCACAATTGTAAAACAGGTGCTATGGTAATATCAAACGCCCCACCTGTCTGCTCTGATAGCTCTAAAGATTTTTTAATAACCTCGGCTGTTTGTGGCGAAACTGTTACTGCTTCTTTCCCCGCACGGCTGTTTAAAAGATGAATATCAGTATTTTCTAGATGAGCGCTTAAGAGTTCTTCCAGGCGAGCCATCTCAGCAAAAACATCTTCAGCCAGAAGTTTAGCCTCATCATGAGGAATATTATAAAATGTAAGGTCCACTTTGGTATCCATTAAAAAACGGGAAATTGTAACCGGATCTTTTCCCTGTGAAAAGCACCCCGAAAGCAAAATCATCAAAAAAAACAGCAGGAACAAACAGGCAACAGCTGCTCTTTTTTTCATGATTGTGCCCCTTTCCTGGTACAACCTTTTGCAGCTTAGCTAAACCTTAAAATCATTTTTATACTAACATTTATAAAGACTGCAGGCAAGGCAAAAAAAAAGCTCTCCACTTAAGGAAAGCTTTTTTAAGTTTATCACCTGAAAAAGAAAAGGACAAAGAAAACTATACCCAGCATAATAGCCAGTAAAAGGGTATCAAAATTAAGGTTTTTGATGTTCCATTCCATTGGGTTTATCTTAAAAGAACTGCTAACTTTACTTTTTCTTTTGCTGGTTTGTGTACTGTCCTTGCCAGGAACTATTAATTCCTTGGCAGCTTTACCAGAGCGTTCATAAGCCATGTTTAGGGCGTTATCCATTTTGGCTGTTTTGTCATAAATGTTTTTTGCTGCTCTACCCGAGCTCTCATAGGCACTGTTTAAAGATTCATCCAGTTGACGGCTTTTTTCCATCAGTCTATATGCTTTCATGCTGGAGAGATCATAAGCTTCGTTAAGAGATTCGTCAACCAGCTGGCCTCTTTCAATTAACTGGTAAGCACCTTTACTGGAGCGGTCATAAGCATCCACAAGGGAGTCTTCCAGGTTGCGGCTTTTTTCCACAATTTGATAAGCTTTCCTACTCGAATTTTCATAAAAGCTGTCCAGAGAGCTATCCATCTGTCCTACAACACGGCAGAGAGCTAAAAAATCAGAGGCTATTTTGTAGTAAAAGCTATTGATAGCGTTATCGGTTTTGGGCCCGAGATGGGTTAGCATACGGTACAGGAAACTCACCACAGGCTGCAATACTATTTTTTCCACACTAAGATTAGCAGGCGGCTTCCACCAGAAAAAGCGAAAACGAAAACCTATAAGCGCTAACAGGACCGCTAGCAAAAAAATAGTCGCTGAAGCATTGAGAGGCGCTTCAGAAAAAAAATGAAATCCTGTGAGGTGCTCGATACCACCGCGATAAAATTGGAACTGGGACGCAGCCGGTAAAAGATAATTTTCAATGAAAATATTCGGCCAGATTCCCAGCAAAATAATACCGGCAGCAAGTAAAGCTAGAGGCAGATACATTAAAAACGAGGTGTGATAATTAACGTTATACTTCTCGGGCAGCGGCCCTAAAAATGTACAATAAAACAGCTTGGCATAATAGCAGAAAGTAAAGGCGCTGCCCAGAACAAAGAGTCTTTCAGCAAGATAGATATCAAAAGTATGATAATAGTGATGCGCCTCTAACAGGGCATCGTGGATTAAAGTTTTGCTGGCATAACCATTTAGCAGGGGCAAACCGCTGATAGCTCCAAAAGACAAAAGGAAAAAAACCATAAGCAGCGGAAATTTGCGCCAGAGCCCCCCCAGGCGGTCCAGACGGTACTCGCCCGTATGATAAAAAATAATAGCAAAGATAAGGAAAAAAGAAACTTTGTATAAAGTGTGGTTAATGGCATGGAAGACAGCCCCGCTAAATCCCATGGCTTCTTCCAAGCCGAAGAGATATGCTGCTGACCCGATAGCTACTATGATGTAGCCCATCTGGCTGATACTGCTGTACGACAAAAGCCTCATGGCATGATTTTGAAGCAAGGCCATGAGCGCGCCAAATACCATAGTTATAAGCCCGAGCCAAATAATAACATAACCAGCTGAGGCAGCAAAATGGAAAGCTTCTTTTGCAGCCATATCAGCAGGGGTAAAAACCAGTAAAACTATCCTGATAATTCCGTAAATCCCTGCTTTAACCATGGCCCCGGAAGAAAAGGCATTGACTATAGCAGGAGAGGCACCGTATGCCCTGGGCATCCAAACATGCAGGGGTATCATGCCTGCCTTAATACCAAATCCCACCATAAAACAGATAAGTATGGTGGCAAGCGACCAAGCAGGGACCCCCTGCAGGGCCAACATCATGGGGCTGATTTGCACATGGCCTGCTAAACTATGGAGCAGAAACACTCCTCCCAAAAGGACCAAGCCGCCAGCAATGCCCAAAACCAGCGTGTACATACCGGCATGCATCGCCTCATCTGTGCGGTTCTGAATAACAAGCACATATGATGCTACCGTCATCAGCTCAAAAAAGAGGAAAAAAGTTACCCAGTCTCCCGTTACCATCACACCGAGGTTACCTGCAAGGGTAAATAGGAGAAAAACAAAGTAGGTTAGGCTGTACTTCTCCTGGCGCATATAAGGTAGGGAAAATAGCGTAACAACACACCAGGCCAGGGAGACCAGCAGAGCAAAAATGAAGCTTAGCAGATCAACTCGAAAACTTAGTCCAACAGCCATAAACTTTGGCAGCTGACAGTATAAATCACCCTGCTTGACGAGGGGGTAAAGCCCGGCAGTGCTCAGCAAAGTAACCAAAGTGACAAGAAACGATAATAGAGGGTAAATACGCTTGCTTAAGCGGCCCAGAGCAAATACCAGTATCCCCCCGGCAAGCGGAATAAGTGGCAAAATTACTGGCCAGATGTGATAAATGCGCGCTGTTTCGCCTGCCGTAACAGCTGCAAGGTTCATTTACATGCCTCCCCTGAACAGGAATACTGCAGCTTTTAGAGAAAGCTCATAGGCAATGTTGGATGGAAAAAGACCCAGGAAAAAGCAACCCAAGCCTAAAATTACCATGGGAATAACCATCTTGGCTGTAGCCTCACCCCTCAGGTTAATACCCGCTTCTACGTGTTGAGCTTCACCGTGCGCATGCTCCTGCTCCTCTCCACCAAAAAAAGCAGCTATTATAATGGGCAGATAATAAAGGCCGTTTAACAGACTGCTGATAAGAAGAATTACAACATAAATAGGCAATCCTGCCTCCAGGGCCCCTAGGCTGAGAGTCCACTTGCTCAAGAAGCCGTTTAAGGGAGGGATACCGATCATGGCCAGGGCAGCAATGGTAAAAGCCCCCATAGTAAAAGGCATTTTTCTGCCAATACCGGCCAGATCGTTAATATTTCTTAGCCCGGTCTTCCAGATAATAGCTCCGGCAGCTAAAAAGAGCGTGCTCTTCATAAATGCGTGGCTAAAAATATGGAATATATCTCCAACCAGTCCCTGTTCGGTAAAAAGTATCATGCCCAAAAGAACATAGCCCATCTGCCCTATACTGGAATAAGCCAGGCGTCTCTTTAAGTCAAACTGGGTTAGGGCCACAGCAGATCCCAGTAGGATTGTAATGACAGCCAAAACGGCCACAAGCAGATCCCAGCGGGCAGACTGCACTACCTCTATATTAAAAACATAAAACAGTACTCTTAACATACCGTAAGCACCTGTTTTCAGCATGATGCCGGAAAGCAGAGCGCTGGCCGGTGAAGGGGCAACAGGGTGGGCCTCAGGAAGCCAAACGTGAAGAGGAAACATCCCTGCTTTCATACCAAAGCCGATCAGGTAACAAACAAAGGCAAAGAAAGCCAAGGTTGAAGGTTTACTAACAAGTACTCCTTTACTTAAAGAAACGCTACCCGCCAGCTCAAAGGTGGCAATAATGGCAAAAAACAGGGCCAGGCCACCAATAATAGTCATAATGAGGTACTTATAGCCGGCTTTTAAAGCTGTTGGAGTCTCTTCATGGATAACAAGAACATAAGAAACAAGTGACATCAGTTCAAAAAAAACATAGAGGGTAAAAAAGTCTCCCGCAAAAAAGATGCCGAGGGTAGCCCCCAGGGTGAAAATTAAAACAGGGTAATAGCGATTTTTGCCATGCTCAGGTTTCATGTAATCTAAAGAATAAATTGTCGCCATCATCCAAACGAAAGAAGATAAAATGGCCAGGCAGAAACTTAAAATATCAATCCTTACGGTTACTCCTAATTCAGGCAAAATTTGAAAGAGCGTATATTCTATGGTCTTACCCTCCATAACGAAAGGATAGAGGGAAGCTACTGAAAAAAAAGTAATGACTGCTGTTAAAACAGAAAGGCCATCCCGCAGTTTTTCCGAGCGCTTGCTCAGGATAAAAATAGCTGGGGTCATAAAAATTGGAAATAACACTACCCATAATGGTATTATAGCTTGCCAGTACATACCCAAAAGCTCATCTCCTTCCCACATATCCCTTGGAATCCTATTACTATATATATCTTATATGGGCTCCTCTGCCCATCTGCTTAGTTTAAAGAATAGCCGTCACCGTCTTCTGTAAAAAAGCTAACAGGGGGGCCGGATATATACCAAAAAATATTATGCCAAACCCCAGGAAGAGAATAGAATAGAGCATTACGCCGGGAACTTTGCCAATCTCCAGCTCTGGCTCACCTTTGACACCAAAAAAAGCGTTGATTACTATGGGCATATAATAGAGGCAGTTTAATAAGCTACTCAACAGTATCACTACTACAATAATTGGCCTTCCCAGGTCCAGGGCACCTAAAGCTAGCTGCCATTTGCTGATAAAACCATTGGTACCGGGGATGCCTACCATGGAAAGCGCACCTATAGTAAAAGCTCCCATGGTTAAAGGCAGCTTAACCCCTAACCCCTTCATATCTCTAATACGCCGTATGCCAGTACTATAAATAATGATACCGGCTGCAAGGAACAGCATGGACTTCATCATAGCATGGTTAAAAATATGAAGGAGCCCACCTGCTACAGCCCTTTGACCCATGAGTGAAAAACCTAAAAAGACATATCCAATCTGGGCAATACTGGAATAAGCCAGCATTTTTTTAATATCTTCCTGCACCATGGCTACGATAGAGCCGTAAAGAATAGCCAGCACAGACAGAAAAAGAACGATTTCCATGACGGGTATCTCGAGAAAAATTTCCCTTGGATATGCCTTTAAAAAAACTTTAAGAAAAGCAGCCGCATATACTTTAATAACCAGGCCGGAAAGGACGGCGCTGGAAGGAGAGGGGGCAGCGGTGTGGGCATCAGGCAACCATACATGTAAGGGGAACAGCGCCGCCTTTACCCCATACCCTACGACAAAAAAACCAAGGGAGATCAAGATATTGTTGGGGTAGTGGCTCATGACCCGCGGTAAAACATCGTTAAGGTATCCAATGTTAAGGTGCCCGGTGATCATATAAAGCATGGCAGTTGCCAACAGGATACACCCTGATCCCAGCGTACTTAAAATAAGGTATTTGAGGGAGGCCTCAATACACTCCCGGGATTCTTTAATGGATATAATAGCACAAGCGGAGATGGCAGAGATCTCCACAAAAACGTACATGTTAAAAAGGTCGTTGGTAACTGAAATCCCTGCCATGGAAGCCATAAGGAGCAGGTAGAGAGTAAAGTACCAGCCCAAAACCTCGTCCTTTAGCCCATGTTTTAAGTCCTGCAGGCCATATACAATGGCTATGAGGCCTATTACGCTAAATGTTAACAGCAAAAAGACAGCCAGGTAATCTATCTCCAGCTCAATACCAAAAGGCGGTGCCCAGCCACCAAGATAATAATTAAACGGACCGTGGTAGTTTACGGCAGCCATCAGGTAAAGAGAAGAGAGAGCAAAGAAAGCCATGCTGGCTATAACCAAAGGTGCTGCCCAGCTTTTTTTGTGCCTGTAAACAATAGGCTCAAGAAAAGCAGCCAAGAGAAGCAAAGCTACGATAATTACCGGCAAATGTTCGTAATTTAAATTCATGGCTTGTAACTCCTTATCCTGGCAATTTCATCAGCATCAACTGTCCCGTAATGCTGGTATAGTTTGATGATCAGGCTTAAGGCATACGCCGTCACACTTACTGCCACCACTATACCGGTGAGGATTAGTGCCTGCGGCAGCGGGTTCATATATATCTGATCAAACCCTTCATCCAGAATGGGAGCACGCCCTCCCTCTATATAACCAATAGAAACAAATATTAAAAAAGCAGCTGTCTCCATAATATTCATACCGATAATTTTTTTAATCAGGTTGGCATGCGTAAGCATGGTATGAAAGCCAATAATAAAGAGAATTATGGCAGCAAAATAATAATAATTATTAAAAAGCTTACTCAGAACTTCGATGTCTATCACTTCCTTCAATGAGGTTATAGAAAAGTGTACACATTGTACTTCCCACTTTAAAGCCTATAGCTACAGAAAAAAAGAAAATAGCGCCGCTAGAAAAGAGATTACCGGGAACACCAAGAGGGAAGCCAGCAGCCTTATTGGTTAAAAAGTTCTGTCCTAAAAGCATGGCCACAAACCCGGCCAGTATAAATCCAATAGCACCTCCGCTCTCCATCAGTAAAGATATATCATGGCTTAGTTTGCGGGAACCTGCCTCCAAATTAAAAGCCAAAGCAAAAAGGATCATACTGGCACCGACAATGGCTCCGCCGGCAAAACCTCCCCCGGGAGAAAGATGGCCGTGGGTGATAACATAAAGACCATAGAGCTGCACGAAGGGTACAACTAGCCGGCAGATTATTCTTACGAGAAGATCTTCCATAGCACACTCCTTTAGCAGCTAATGATGAAAACAGCCAAACAACATATAATCGTTGCCCACTTTTGTGTCAGTGGGCCTTTAAATTAGAAAGGGCTGCCGCGATAGCAGTAAACAAGACTGTTACTTCGCCCAAGGTATCAAAAGCACGGTAATCTGTAATAATGGCGGCAATAGCATTAATAGCTCCAGTATCTTCTACAGCTTGATGAAGATAGCGCTGGTAAACCTCGTTGTGCGGCGGGTTGGCTGACGCCCCAAAAGTTGGCATCTCCGCTACTGTAGCAACCAGGGCATAACCGATAATCCCCAGCATAATTAACACCAGCACGCCCCTTAACCTGCTGGCAGGAAGGTAGAAAAAAATATAGGAAGCCAACACTAGGATAGCCATGGCGGTAAGAGAATTAACCTCCATCTTTACTCGCTCCTCCGTGTTTTACTAATGGTAGCAATAAACAAGAAAGTGGTAACCCCTGCTCCTAAAGCAGCTTCTGTAATGGCAATATCGGGAGCACCTAACATCTGCCAATTTATAGCCATTATCAAGCTGTAAGCACCAAATACGATAACAGCACTTAAAAGATCCTTTAAATATGCTACAGCCACGGCACATACAATGAGAAAAGTTAATAAAAAGATTTCTATGCCGGTTGTCACCTATTCTGGCCTCCCTGGGTAAAGTCTTTAAAAAAACTGCCTTCTGTCATAGGTGTATTCCTTAAATAAGCAACTTTTGCTATGATATGAGCACCCGTTGGATTGGTCAACCAAATAAAAATAATTAGTAAAAGCAACTTGATGGCTGTGAAGAAATTGGTCTGCAAAGCCAGCCCCAAAAGCACTAGGCCTGCTCCCAGCGTATCGCATTTTGTAGTTGCATGCAGCCTGGTATAAACATCGGGAAAGCGCAGTAAGCCTATTACCCCCACGCAGAAGAAAAAAATCCCTAAGATAATAAGCAGAGAAGAAAAATAGGCCATTTTAAACCCCCTTACTCCAGGGCACCCTTCTCCAAATACTTGGAAACTCCAATGGTCATAGCAAAAGCTATTAAGGAGTAAACCAGGGCAA
>JAAZDU010000337.1 GCA_012512665.1 Bacillota bacterium
AGGATGCGCCCGTTATTCAAAATAATAAGTTTGTTCCTGGTGTGGGGGGAGGTATATGCCAGTTAGCAACCAACCTTTATTTAACAGCCCTACATGCTGATTTGGAAATAGTTGAACGCCACAATCACAGTCGCCCCGTTAGCTACGTGCCTATGGGATTAGATGCAACAGTTGCTACCGGTGTTTTAGATTTAAAATTTAAAAATAATTTTCACCATCCCTTAATTATTACTGTTTCTGTTGACATGGATAGCCTTCACACTAGTATTTATGGTCCCCAGCTGGAGAAAAAGGAAACAAGCCTTTTAACTGAGATTGTCGAATATATTGCCCCCACGGAGCTGATACATCCTGATCCAAACCTGCCTCAAGATACAAGAGTTACGGTTCAAGAGGGAGAGGAAGGCTACAGAGTGAGAGTTTACAAAATATTGTCTGGAGAAAAAGGTAGTAAAACCCTCATCTCTGAGGATATATACCGACCTGTTAATAAGGTCGTGCGCATGGGTATCAAAAGCGCGGGCGAGATTAAGTAATAGGTTTAACAACAGATATTTTTGGCAAACTCATCGAAAGGTGAGGACGCAAAGCCATGGGTCTAAGGCATTTTGCTAGGATTGCCAGGTTGCACATCAAAAGTATGGAAACTGCCTGCTCAGCCTAGAGGAGGCTTTTTTAGTAGGAGGTCATATATATGGGTGCTGAAGAAAATAAATTTGCCAGTGAACAAAAAAGGTTACTTATGGTAAAAAACAACCAGGTTCTGTTAATTTCAGGTAGTGACAACAGCACCCCACCCACCTTGAGCCCTGGGGAGGGGGTAAGGTGTTACTACTATGGTGAGGAAAAAACGGAACCATTTCTAGTTGAAGATACTTCACAGCTTCATATTGAAATACCCGCTAAGACGGAAGAAGCTAGCATACAGGTTCGAATTGCCGCTGATAAAATGTCGGCAGAAGTAAAAGTTTCTCCCCAAAAAATTATAAAGTGTAGACTAAAGGACCAGAGCGCTACCTCTAATTTAACGCTAATAATAGAATTGGAAGAGATACAGGAAAAACCTTACTTTGCAAAAGAAGATATTATGAGAAAAATTAAGGAGGAAGGAGTTAATTACGGTTTTGATGAAAAAATTCTTGAGGTTCTTGCTGTCAGGCCAGATGACAGATGGTACACAGTAGCTAAAGGTAAGCCTCCGCAAGCCGGTAGGGACGGATATGTGGAAATATTAGTAGAACATGAGGTTAAAACTGTTTCTTATGGTCAAGGATTACAAAAGGTTGATTATAGAGAGAGGATAAATCTTCCTATGGTAGCGGAAGGAGATATTTTGGCGCGGATCCACCCTCCCCTGGAAGGGGAACCGGGCTATAATGTGATAGGAGAAGAGATAAAACCCCCGCCTGTAAAGGAAGCATATTACCGCTGTAAAAAAGGAGCAGCCGTAGATACAGATGATAAAGGCAATCTTATAATAAAAGCTACCCAGAAAGGTCGCCCCCTGGTGGAAGGGAAGCAAAAAAATATTTTTTCTGTCTCTCCCCTTTATCATCATGCAGGTGATGTGGATATTAAAAGTGGCAATCTAAAATTTGCCGGTGATTTAAGTATTTCTGGTAATATTTTGGAAGGGATGAGGGTGGAGGCAGAAGGCGACCTGGTTGTCGCGGGCAATACTGCTGGGGCAGAAATTTTTTCTGGTGGCAATGTAATTTTTCATCGTAATTTGATAAACAGCCGTGTTCAAGCAGGTTTGAAGAAGGCATTTTACCAGGAAGTGTTTGTTCTTCTTAAAGAATTTGATGAACTTCTAGAGGCTGTTATTGCAGGTTTGGATCAGCTGAGAGAGAGCATGCAAAGCATGGGCAAGGATATGCCAGATAAACAGATTGGAAAGTTAATTCAGTTTATGGTGGAAAAAAGATATGCTAAGATGCCTGTTGTGGCTGCTAAAATTTCAAAATTAGTAAAAGAAAGCCGTATCAACGTTTTTACCAACCTAAAAGAATCTATTTTAGGTGTTGTTAAGTATTTTACAGGCTATGGTTTTCTTGACATTAAGAACCAAGATCATCTACTCATTTTGTCGGGAAATTTACGCGATGCTATAG
>JAAZDU010000338.1 GCA_012512665.1 Bacillota bacterium
AGGACATGCTGTCAAGACACCTATCGGCTATATGCCCACCCCTGAGGATATTGATACCCGCGGACTGGATATTAAGCTTGAAAATTTGAAAAAACTGCTGGAAGTTGATAAAGATATGTGGCTGCAGGAAATTACTTCCATCAAACAGTATTTTCAAAAATTTGACCGCCTGCCGCAAGAAATGAAAGATCAGCTTAAAGCTTTAGAACAGCGCATCATGGCCTACTAATGAAATTGACGGCTTCAAATGATTTAAAACAGTGCTGATTAATAAAGATAATAGCGGGTGAGGAACAGTAAACATAGCATTTTAGCCTGCCATGGCGCTATGCCTCATGTCCTCCAATTTTGCTAGCTCGCTCAAAAAGTAACCCTCCCTGTGCAAGGGAAGATAGCCTGAACAAGCTTGTCAGCCCGTAACGGTGTCTGATAGAGTCCATGGTTTTGCTCAATGCAAGTTTTTTTTCTTTCTCTTCCACCAGGGAAAGCTGTATTTTATCGGAATCTACAAGGCCCGAAAGGCTGAGGCCCAATTTCCTTATGGGCCGGCGATCCCAATAAGTATAAAACAGTTTTAGCACATAAGAATACACATCCAAGGTAATAGCTGTTGCTTCAAACATTTTGACCTGCCTGGAAAAGCCGCCAGCCGTGGAATTAAAATCTGCACCCTGGCAGTATAAATTGACCACACGGCCAGCCTTGCCGAGAGTTCTGGCCCGGCGGCAAACTTCTTCTGTTATCTCCAGCAGCACGACTTCTATTTCTTTTTTATAGCTGTAATCTCTGGGCAAAGTTATGGAGTGTCCCACGCTTTTGCAGCTATTTTTGCCAACAGTGGGTGTTTCTACTGTAGCATAATCTATGCCGTTAGCATTAAACCATAAAACTTCACCGCTAACACCCCATCTCCGTGTTATTTCTTCCTTGGGGAATAAGGCTGAATCTCCTATGGTCCTAATGCCGATATTAAAAAAATTACGCTCCATGCGTGCGCCTACACCGAACAAATCTCTAACCGGAAGGGGCCAGGTAAGCTCAGTGTAATTACGGTGAGATAATCTAAAAAAGCCTTGTCTATTCTTCTTGGCAAACCTGTCACAGGCCATCTTAGCCTGCAGGAGATTCTCCCCTATTCCGATCCGGCAATTGATGCCGGTTTCCCCCCAGACTTTCTTAATTACAAGCTTTGCCATTTCTTCTGCGCTGCCGAAAAGGCCTTCGCAACCAGACATATCGAGAAACTGCTCATCAATGGTGTAAGGGAAAACTCTGTCTGTAAAGGTTTCAAAGATTTTTGTAATTTTCAATGACATATCTATGTAATTTTGCATATGGGGCCTGACCAAAGTTATATCAGGGCACAGCCTGACGCAATCTCTCGCAAGCATGCCCGTTTTAATACCGTAAGCTTTAGCTTGCTTATTAGCGGCAAGGACAATTCCCTGTCTTTTTTCAGGATCGCCGCAGACAGCAACGGGTTTTTCCCGAAGAGAAGGGTTTTTAACAATCTCCACGCTGGCATAAAAAGACTCCATATCAGCGAGCATAATTATTTTTGCTTTGATCATGATAGTTCACCTTTTAATACCCAAACATGTGTTCTATATTATAACCCGTTTTTGTTGGGAAGGCAATTGCCAGTTATAACCATTAGCGGGGGAAATAAGTGAACCTTTTTATATGAAAAACGTCTTGTTTGTAAGAAAGTAAAAAAAAGAGAAGGGATTTAATGTTAATGTTCATAAAGGAGGAGGGGGAAGACGGTGAATCCTGGTAAGAAAAAGCGGATTTTTTATTTTGCAGCTCTGTTGATATTTTTTACATTATTTGTTACCGGTTGTGGGGCTGCGGATAAGGTAGTGGCACCATCGACATCGAAGCAGATGGTTGATCAGGCTTATGATGTGGATACACCAGAGGAAGCTCAAAGCTCTGCAAACTATGCGGAAGATGCCGGGGATG
Organism: Bacillota bacterium; assembly: GCA_012512665.1. Lineage (GTDB taxonomy): Bacteria > Bacillota > Dethiobacteria > DTU022 > JAAZDU01 > JAAZDU01. Next base: position 1,966 of record JAAZDU010000338.1, read on the forward strand.
GGGCTCAACTGCAGGGCAGTGCTCCAGAAGGAATAAGTAATGATATAGACAGCACGAGAAGACGTCATATGATTCTCAGTGCCCATCTTACCCTTGAAGTTGAGGATATAGAAAGGGCCGCTGATGACATCCAATCAGTTGTAAACGAGCTCGATGGATATGTAGCTTCGCTTCAATTTTACGATCTAACCCGCGAGCGCAGGATCGGGCAGATCTCCATTCGTGTTCCTGAAGACAAATATGAGCATGCTTTGGAAATGATTGATGAGCTGGGAAATGTTAAGAGCATAAGTGAAAATACCAAGGATGTAACCATGCAATATATAGACCTAGAAGCGCGTATTGCCAACATGGAAGCCCAGGAAGAGAGAATGCGCGAACTTTTGGAGAGAGCTGAAACAATTGGAGAAATCATGGAGATTGAGCGAGAACTAGGAAGAATTCGAGGCAGCATTGAATCCATGAGCGGCGAGTTTAAATATTTAAGAGAAAGAGTAAATTATTCCTCTATAAATATCGGGTTGGAGGAAAAAGATCCGCGTACAGAGGTAATTATAGGTGGTTTTGACAACTTTCGAGAAAAGGTTGTTAATCAACTAGCCTTAAACAGCAACCGCTTTCTTGTAGGCGCGGCAAATCTCCTTATTGTTTTAATCGGTTCTTTACCGATATTGGCCCCCATTTTACTAATTATCTTTTGCGCCTGGAAAATTGCTGTGTTCATCAAGATAAAAAAAGAAAAGTTCAAAAACAAGAAGGTTCAGTAATTAGCGAGAAACAATAAAACGTAGAAATGATTTTCCACGTTACGTTTCAAGTGGTGTCGGAGGGGGGACTTGAACCCCCATGGGTTACCCCACACGCCCCTCAAACGTGCGCGTCTGCCGGTTCCGCCACTCCGACATATTTATTTTTAAAAACAGCAAACTAAATATAACATATCTAAATAAAGAAATCAAGGTATTAACGAAACATTTAAGATTCATGCGCGCTTAAAAAACTATGAGGACGATACTTACTGCCACAACAACAGAACTTAGCCATAAGTAT
>JAAZDU010000339.1 GCA_012512665.1 Bacillota bacterium
GAATATAAAAAATCTGTTTTAGATAAAATAAAATATTTATATAATTTACTTAATACGCTAACGCAATTTTCGCCGCAAAAAACTCATGATAAAAGTGCGCAGACGGTCCCAAATGGTCATCCGCTGGCGTCGGAAAAACCAGAACATGGAAGGCACCCCCACTTAGTTGTTTTTATCATTACTTTAACCGCGGGGGAATAATTTATGCGCGCCTAAAAAGTCATGGTGATGGAGTCTAAGAATTGAATAACTAAAGGCAAAAGAAAGGCCACGGACATGAGCACAAACAAGAACAGAGCAATGAGAAAAGCTACTACCGGTAACAAATAAGCCATAAAGGCGTGAGCAAAAGTTAGCTGATGGGTCTCTTTTAAAGCAATGATCTTAAGGATATGGGACCAGATAAAGGATACGGCAGCGGCAATTAGAATAAGCTTAAAAGAGAAAAACTGCGATAATAATGCTGCCGGGACTATCAGCAGGGCAGGCAGGCTAGTAAAACCAAAAGCCGCCCCCAAACTGTTGGCATCGCCTTCGCCACTAAATAGCTCGGCACAAAAGTTAACAATCGCCAGCCAGGAAAGAAATAAAAGCGGGCCAAAAATAAGTTGGAGTATAAGGCTGAAAACTGGAAGGGACTCTAGAAAGACCTGGGCCAGCTGCTCAGAGAATGGGAGCTTTAAGCTATTTAAAAAATAAGTAAGGTTTTCCAGGGTAACAGCCCGGGCAGTAAAAAAAACAACCAGCAAAGAAATTATCACATAGAGAGCAAGGCCCTCCCAAATGCTGCGTTTTTCTGCAACTCTGCCCAATCCCTTAAAGGGCCGCAGCAGGGCTTGAGATAAATCATTGCCAAGATTTTGTAACGACATGCGGAGGAACTCCCTCCTCAAGTGCAGCAAAAAAATGCCGCTCTTTAATGGTTTATGCAGATCACTTTCTTTTATGACAGCGAACCTTCCCGCCGGTGGCGCAAGGCCATACCGACAAAATCTCGCAACAAAGGATGGCTGCGATTGGGGCGCGATTTAAATTCCGGATGAAACTGAGTGGCAACAAACCAAGGGTGATTTTTTAGTTCGATTATTTCTATCAGGCGGTCATCGGGAGAAACGCCGCTTAATACCACCCCCGCTTTTTCCAGCTGGCTCCGGTAGGCATTGTTTACCTCGTAGCGGTGCCTGTGCCTTTCATAAATAATTTCGTCTTGGTAAGCATTAAATGCTTTGGTGTTCTGCTGAAGGCGGCAGGGGGAAATACCCAAACGCATGGTTCCACCCAGGTTTTCTACCTCTCTCTGCTCTTCCGCCAGATCAATAACAGGATGAAGGCAGCCGGGGACAAACTCTGTGCTGTGCGCATCTTTTAGGCCGCAGAGGTTCCGGGTTATTTCCACTACGGCGCAGTGCAGGCCGAGGCAGATACCCAAAAAGGGGATTTTCTGCTCCCTAGCGTAGCGGACAGCAGCTATTTTACCTTCCAGTCCCCTTTCGCCAAAGCCGCCGGGAACCAGGATACCATTAACGCCCCGCAGCAATTCTTGGCAGGAGTTGCTGTTTTGCTCCAGCTCTTCCGCAGCAACCCAGCGTATTTTAACCCGCGCATTGTTGAAAAGGCCCCCGTGAAGCAGTGCTTCGCTAATGCTTAAGTAAGCATCTTTTAAAGAAGTATATTTGCCAACAAGGGCAATTTCAACTTCTTCCTGCAGGTTTTTTATATTATGGACCATGGCTTCCCATTCATCTAGGC
>JAAZDU010000340.1 GCA_012512665.1 Bacillota bacterium
AATGTATTTCATAGTAAAATCTCCTAATGCTTTACAATAATATAGACACCGTTTTCCAGATCGTGAATAACGCTTTCAGTTATTCTTGCCAGGTATGTAGCAATTTTATCTTGTTCTTCCTGGGAAGAGGCATAAAAAAAAGGAGCCCCTCCTCCACCAACCAAGTCTTTATTCACTGTTACTACAGCCAAAATATATTTTTTTATCGTGGTTTCCATAATAATGCATCTCCATTTTTTAGTCTGCGGCTTTTCTTCCAATATAATTTTTTAAAGGTGAAGAAATAGCGCTTTCCAAAACTGGTACCCTTTTTATAGCCTCAATGAGCATTTGCGTATCTTTTTCCAGCGGCAGCATAATAAACCCTACCCGTCCTGTGTCCAAATCCCGTCTTAGAATGGGAGTAAATTCTGCCGTATCCACATCTCTATATACCCCAAGCAAAGAAGCGCAGTCATGAGCAATAGCCAAGCGCTGACCATTATTGGCCAGGATGGCCCGAGCATCATCATCAAACGGTTCAATTACTATGCCAATGCCTCTTTTTAGCACCTGTTCCCTAATCTCTTTGGTGGCTAAATTCATAAAATGAATGCCATCAACAAATAGGTTTGCTCCTTCAAAATATAAACGTCCCTGGCGTACTTTGGCAATCTGCCCTATTTCTTTTCCTTTTCTTAATTTGTTGCTCGCTAAAGTTAACAAAAACCCCGCCGCTACACCAATGCCAATATTTGTATAATAGGTAATAATGGCCACCAGAAAGGAGATCAGCATTACCAGGGAGTTTCTGGCTTCAAATGCTCGCGCGATACCCTCAATATAATCTGGCCCTCTTTTTACAAGCTCCGATTGTTCCAAAGAATTTAGGAGGGTCCTTTCCATATCCCTTACCTCTCTAAATTGCGTTGCTGCCAGTGCGAGAAAAGTAACGGCCGTAAATTCTTTTTCCAACAGGGCAGGAAAAGCAACGCTGCCCAGGAAGGCTGCGATTAAACCTAGGGCAAGGTGTGTAATGACTCCGTGGGGATAACTTGGGTACTGCCGGTAATCCCTTCTTAACATAAAATATCTTGCCACTGTTCCAATTATTGTAGCCAAAAGAATTGATTGTATTGTCTTGTCCATTGGCCATTCCTTTTCTAATTATTTATCATCGCCATCTTTATTTTTGTTTCCTAGAACACTTAAGTCTTTCCGAAAAAAGTTTCTTATTTTGTACATAAACTCTTCTCTGCTTCCTGTAGATAGCAACATAAAGATACCTACAGCAACAAGAGCTACAACTACAAGCCAAAGCACACTTCTTAAAGCCACAGATCTAAGCCCTTCACTATCCCTCGGGGCTTCTGCTCCGAAATAATAAGATTCAACAACATCCGCAAATAAAGATATTGCTTTTTGCGCACCTTCTTTTGTATTTTCATGAGAACCAACCTCCAGTAAAAGGGAAGACGGTTGCAGATCTTGATTGTAGCTACCGTTAGCCATAAAAATACCTTTTATCAATCCGGGGTATATATCATCAGCTGTTTTCTCCAAACTTTCAGCAAAGGATTGATTGGCTGCCATATTCTGGTTTTGCCTTCCCACTACAAACTGTATTTGTACGGTGGGTTTTCCTTCAACTGTTTCTGTGTATTCTTCTGCCGGGACAGCATCCCGGTGGATATCAAAAAGAGCAATAGGATTTTCTTTTAGCAGCTCTTCCGCAGTTCTTCTGGATCTCTGATAAGCATTTGCATCATGTGGGACATGAGTTTCATTAGATCTTATAGGTTCAAATGGTTTATCACGGAGAGCGTTTTCAAAACTTTTACCTACATCCAGGATCCCGCCGCCCTCCAGCCTGCTCTCTGTACCATCAGAAGGAACATATGATTCAGCCCCATGTGTATGATAAATAACAATTTTATTATCGTCTTTATTAGCTTCATTGCCGGCCTGCACTTGCAAAAGACTAATATCTGTAACGCCTGTCTGGTGAAAGGAAGAGGATAACTCAATATTTCTTAAGAACCTGGCCCAAGCGGTATCGCCTGCAACTTCAGTTACAGCAAAAAGATTGTTGTTTTGATCGACATATAGATCACCAACGCTAATATTTCGAGCCGTTCTCATAATGACAGTTCCATCATCAATTTTTTTCATAGTAAAAAAACCATCGCTGCGTTCATCAAGTACACCCTGCAACTGATTAGCCTGGCTGGCAAAAATAGTTTGGCAAAAAACAAGGTTTACCGTTAATGTGATTATTATTAAAAAAAGAGAAAGCATTTTTTGGCTAATCATTTTTTTCATCTCCCTCAGTATTGTCTTTGTTGCGGTTTTCTTCTTCCATTTTTCTATCCTTTCCTGCTAAAGTTATCCTTTCTAACGTTTCACCAAATACTTCCACCATGCCAAGCGACAAGATTCCAGCCAGCACTATGGCATCAAAAACTCCTGCGCCGCCTATTACTATTGGAGCAGGTGCACCTGCTGCCATGTTTTCAGTGAAAGCAAAAATATCATTAAGGATAACACCCATTACAGCAGCAATAAAAGCTCCCCTTCTGGAACGGCCAAAGATGTATCCCATCACCCCTGCTGTTAAAGCAATTACAAAAAGAGGATCCAATGCCATATTATAGGTTGGCTCAACGGGTAGAATTTTCATTAAACCATAGATTATAAATGCTGTCAGTAGTGAGGCTATAATGCTCCTGCCTCTTTCCCATGCTTCTGCCTTTACAAGCAGATATACCACCAAAGCTAGTGGTATAAGGCCTCCACCAATGTTTATACCGAAGTCATTAAAAAAAGATAACTCTGGCAAAAAACCACCTACTAACATTCCAACCAATATTAACAATGCTGTTTTATCTGTTAACTGTAAGCGGTCTAATGCTCTGTGCCCAAAACCCAAAAAAATTAGAATAGAAACGGCAATTAGTACTGATATACCTATATTCATAGTAATCTCCACCTTCAATGTAAATAGTACACCTTTAGATTGTCCTTTAAAAAATATTTTTATGCAAAGCAAAAACCCGAGCTAAGCTCGAGCTTAGCTCGGGTTTTTAATTTTCAATTTGTGTGGTTTAAAGCCAAACTTTATTTATCAAATAGGTCTCCAAAAACATCGCCCAGAGTTACGTTAGAGCCATTCGATTCTTGCTGCTGCATTTGTTTTTTTTCGCCGTTTTTCAATACGCTCTGTGCAGCCTTAATACTTAAGCTAATTCTTTTAGCATCAGGGTTTATATCGAGTATCTTAACCTTTACCCTATCTCCTTCACTAATTATCTCAGATGCATGTTTTACATGGTAATCAGCCATTTGTGAGATGTGTACAAGCCCTTCTACCCCAGGAATAAGCTCAAGAAATGCCCCGAAGTTTACTATACGGGTTATTTTGCCCTCTACAATTTCACCTATGGTAAACATATCTGGTACTTTTGTCCATGGATCAGGCTGGGCTTTGCGTAAACTAAGGCTTATTCTTTCTCTTTCAGGGATAATCTCCAGCACCTTAACCTCAATTTCGTCGCCGACTGAAAGCACATCTGATGGATGTTCAACTCTTTGCCAGGACAACTCTGAAATATGGACAAGGCCATCAATACCGCCCACATCAACAAATGCGCCGAAATCAGTTAAACGTTTTACGGTTCCCTTAATAATATCGTCAACCTGAAGGCTGCTAAGAGTTTCTGCTTTTTTCTTTTCGTTTTCCTCTTCCTGAACCTGTTTACGAGAAAGTATTACCTTGTCACGCTCTCTGTTTAATTCAATGATTTTAAATGATAATTCTTCTCCTGCAAATTGTTCAAAATCAGGAATATAACGAATATCAACCAGGGAACCTGGCATAAAACCTTCAATACCGTATTTCAGATCAATAATTATGCCCGCAGGAACAATCTCTTTCACTTTCCCCTGGATTGTAATAGAATTTTGAAAAGCATCTTCCAGCTCTTGCCAGCGTTTTTCCTTACAAAGCCTGCGCTGGGAAACAATTACTTTATCATCATCTTCATTTATCTTTAAAACTAAAACATTAATATCATCATCAACAGAAAGACAATCTTGTAGCGTCTGCCCTTCCTCTAAATAAAATTCACCTTTAGGTAGGATAGCCTCTGTTTTATATCCGATATCCACGTAAGCCTCATCTTCTGTAACCTGAGCCACCTTTCCCGGAAGGACTTTACCCACCTCAATCTTATGTCCAGGATAAGGTGCTGTTTCTTCATTTTTTGTTTCCTCAAATTTTTCTTCATCCATCTTTTCAAATACCTCCTTAATCGTCCAATCTGGGGTAGAAGCCCCTGCCGTAACCCCAATCAATTTTATATGCGATGGCAATTTAGCTGGAAGATCATTGACATCAGCTATAAGCCATGTTTCCACCTTTTCCTGGCAAACCTGGGCCAGCTTACGAGTATTTGAACTTTGCTCTCCCCCAACTACCACCATAAGATCAACTTCTTCAGCCAGGGCTGCTGCAGCTTTTTGTCTAAGCGTAGTTGCTTTGCAGATGGTTTTATGAACCTGGACCTGTGGAAGAACCTCTTTTACCTGTTCAGATACTGCACTAAAAACTGATTCCCTCTGGGTAGTTTGAGAAATTAAAGCTACCTTTTCTTGTTCTTTTAAAAGCTTTTCTATTTTGTCAAGTTCTTCTGGTATAACCAGTGCATCTCCACCAGCCCATCCCAATAATCCTTCAACTTCGGGGTGGGTTCTATCCCCACAGATTAATATAATATAGCCTCTTTCTTTTAATTTTTGGGCTAAAAGTTGCACTTTACGCACAAAGGAACAGGTAGCATCAATTACTTTAATATTTTTACTGTTAAGTTTTGATAACACTTCAGGTGTAACTCCATGAGTTCTGATAAGAATAGTACCGCTTTCTACTTCTTCAGGTGAGTGAATAACTTTAATCCCCTGTTTTGTCAAAAAATCAACCACTGCCCCATTATGAACTAAAGGGCCCAAGGTATATACATGCTCACCCTGTTGTGCTGCCTCTAGTGCAAGCTTTAACGCATGTTTAACACCATTGCAAAAACCTGCGTGTGGCGCCAGCTTAACTTTCACTTCGATTTCACCTGTTCCCGCTATTTTTCGTGTTCATTTTATACATTATTATATTATCACTTATTCCAGAGAAGGGCTGCAATTTCCTGCATTATTTTGTAGCTTAATTGAGATAATTGCTCACCTTTTATTTTTTGGCCTTCAAAATCTTTAAATGAAATAGGCTGGCCAATTGCTACTTTTATCCTACCAAATAACTTATAAGGGCCTTTAATCGCTATAGGTAATATAGGTACACTACTTTTTAATGCAAGTAAAGCAGGCCCGTTTAAAGGTTTTTGTAACTCTCCTGTTTTGCTTCGAGTTCCTTCAGGAAATAGCCCAACCACCTTACCTTCATTAAGGATATGTAAGGCTTTTTTAAATGCCCTGCGATCTACTGTTTCGCGTTTTACAGGAAAAGCGCCAAGTTTAAGTAAAATATTTTTAAAAAGAAAGATTTTAAAAAGTTCAGCTTTAGCCATAAAATGAATTTGTCTGTTTTTTACCAGACAACCAATAAGTGGGGGATCCCAGTAGCTGATGTGATTGGCACAAACAATGAAAGGACCAATATCAGGAATGTTTTCTATCCCATGCACTTCAACTCTATAAAATATATTAATAATTACATTTACTAAAAATCGTACAGTTCGATAGAACAAACTAATATTTTCTTTATTCATCTTTAGAATCCTGTTTTTTAAAATCTTTATGGTTTTCAATTATCTCTACTATTTTATCTACTACCTCATTAAAGCTAATATTGGTTGTATCAATTAAAAAAGCATCTTCAGCCTGCATAAGTGGTGAGTCTTTTCGCTCACTGTCAATTTTATCCCTTAAAGCCAGCTCTTTTTTTAGTGCCTGTATATCCGTTTTAATATTCATGTCTTTAAAGTCTTTTAATCTTCTCCTACATCTTTCATCAAGCGAGGCGGTTAAGAAAAGTTTTATGTGGGCATCAGGAAGAACTTTTGTACCAATATCACGCCCTTCCATAATAATTCTGCCCGCATCAATAGCAACTTTTCTTTGCAGTTCTACTAATGCACTTCTCACAACGGGCGATTTAGCTACTATGGATACATTATTATTAATTTCAGGAGTTCTAATTTTAGTTGTTACATCGGTACCATCAACGATTATTAAGTTTTTTTGTTTCCCTTTTATTTGTATTTTAGTGTTTTCAATAAGCTTTTTCAGGAAATTATCATCTTCCAAATTAACATTAAGCTGCAATGCTTTCCAGGTAATAGCCCTGTACATAGCTCCTGTATCGAGGTACTGCAAATTAAGTCTCCTGGCGACTTCTTGAGATACAGTGCTTTTACCGGCCCCCGCTGGTCCATCTATAGCTACAAAAAAAGGTTTAACCATGTTTAAATACCCCTTAACTTATTGACACATTTTATCATTTAAAAATGCCGTAAATCCTCGCGTAAGGTTTTTGCATTTTTTAAATATACGTGCTTGATTTCGTCTTGATTTAGAGTTGTATTTGTTAATATTAAAACCCTAATACAAAAAGGCAGCCCCTCTGGCTTATTAATTTCAACTGAGCCAAAAAGGGGCACTTTATCCCAACCTAAAATTCTGGCGGCCTGGGCTGGATAGGCAGCATTTAAATCCTGAGTTGTCGTGAAAAAAACAGCAGCGACGTTTTCTTTCTTAATAGAATTTTTTTTAATAATTTCTTGTAATAGTTCTTTGGTTGCATCTAAAATTAATTTTTCATCATTCTGTGTTACAGTTGTTGCCCCGCGGATTCCCCTTACAAAATAAACCACGCTACTACTACCACCTTTTGACATTAAAGAAACGCTTTCCTTAGAATAATATACTATTGTTGCTTATTTGACAACCCTTTCCTTGGCAAATTACAGGTTTTATATTCGTCTTAATTCTCTTTGGCAACCACCCAGCCTAATATTTCACCCTCCCCAAACGTATAAATAGAATAACCCTTGTGAGGATGCAGCAGCCCATCGTGAATATCTTTAATGCTTATAATGGCTGGTTTCTTCTTGTCCAAATGACCTTCAATTGTTATTAAGTCGCCAGGGTTTACCGCAAGCAATACAGATTCATTTTCAGTTTCTATTGTTGCAGCAGGCTCTTCATTGATACAAATCTCTAAAAATTCTCCTTCTGCAAGTGCCATCTCTCCGCTTTCACTAGACAATACTTCCAAGATTATGTAATAATCAGGTTCTCGATGTGTATTTTGTGCTATTACATCCCTGGTCATAACATCCTGGTATGTATTAATTTCTACTTTGTCTCCCTCTAGCTGGTCAACTTTGCTGAGGATAGTACGCACACCCTCATGTGTCAAGAGAACCTGGCCAACAAAAAGGATGACAATGAGAATTAAGGCAGCTTGTAATAAGAACTTTTCAAAGCCGAGCACAAGCTTAGCCAATTGTTTGAAATTCAACAAGAAGCCCCCTTATCTTGCTTACTGCAATATCCTTATTTTGTTAATAGTTATCGTTTTTACTTAATCTTATTCATTTCTTAACGCAATATGTATGTATATAGAAATAAAAAAAAGACCTTTTAAGGGTCTTAAATTTTAATATATATTCTTAATTAATATAAATCTTTTTATTTAACTTCTTTTGCATTTTGGTTTATTTGCTTTTGCACCAGTTTATTAATTTTAAAAAGAAACCTTTCTATTTCTTTATTATTCAGCATAATGGAATCCGGTTCAAGAATATCAATGCGACGAAATTCCTCTCTAACAACAAAGGAGAGAATATCCTCCAATGAATCAGCCTTAATTACCAGTTCCAATGGTGCATAAGAGATATTGTCTTCAATATCTTCATTATAAACTTGATAAATTTCACCGAGATCAATTTTTTCTACGTTGATGCCTTGTATAGGGATATTGCGCCACATGATAACCTGCTGTTCACGTGCCTCCTGAGCCACATCATGGGGGTTTTTACCACCCCAAAAAAAACGAGCTGGCTTGTGTTTACCTTTATAATCAAAACGGATCTTAACTTTCAACTGTGGACCCGTTTTTTCTTTTGTTTTGTCGCTATCATCAGCTAGATTATTCTGGCGATGATTTTCATTTTTTAAAATATCTTTATCTATTTCATGCCTTAGCAAATTCCTGCCCCCTTAGTAAAATAGCAACCTTAGCTTTAAAATTTATTATTGCATGTTGTGAAAAATAAATTCGATGGAAAAATAGTAAAACCCTTTTTTTATTACTTCTGCCTTTTTAATTTTAATAACTAAAGTTTTTTTTCAGCTAGCATCTCTAATACTATAGGACTAAATAAATTTTGTCTTTTAGCGATTTTAAAGATGGCCGTATATATTAAGTTTTAAAAACAAGCCCTAATAATAATTCATCTTTATCCGTGGCAAAATATATAAAACAAAAGCTGGAGAGCTGGATGTTTTCACGTGAGTAAAGAACCTTTTTACCCAATAAAACAATTAAGGATAGGTTTTTTTACTGACAGCTATTTGCCCTATTATAGCGGTGTCGTTCATTCGATCCTAAGCTTTAAAAAAAACCTAGAGAAGTTAAACCATAAAATATTTATTTTTTGCCCCTCTTATCACAACAGTAAACCCGAAGCGGGCGTATTTAGATTTATTTCTTTTCCTGCACCCACTCATCGTCATTTCAATCTTGCTTTCCCTTTCTCTTTTAATATTATGGCTACAGTTCGCGGGTTAAATCTTGATTTGATACACGTTCATTCACCCTTTTTAATGGGTTGCCTAGGAGCTGCGGTCGCTAAAAAAAATAATTTGCCCCTAATTTTTACTTACCATACTTTTTATCATCATTACTTGCATTATATACCGATTACGCCTGCTATTGCTTTTTCTTTCCTTCGTTACTGGGAGAGACGATTTTGCAACAACTGTCAATTAATTATTGCCCCTTCCGCATCAGTTAAAAACCATTTGTTAAAACAAAATATCCTGGCTCCCATAAAAGTGTTGCCAACAGGCATTGAATTGAAAGAATTTCAAATACCAAAAGTCGTAAATTATTATCAAAATAAATATAACCTGCCACAGAATTCTAAGGTGCTGCTAACTGTAAGCAGGCTCAGCAAAGAAAAAAATATTTATTTTATATTAAAGGTGTTCTCTAAATTGCCAGCATCCATAATTAAACAATGTTACCTATTTATTATTGGAGAGGGTCCAGAAAAGGAAAAACTCCAAAATTACAGTAAGCAAATGTTATATAATTCGCATATTTATTTTACTGGAACTGTATCACGAAAAGAACTGGTAGATCATTACATTAATGCGGATATTTTTATTTTTTCCTCGCCCTCAGAAACACAGGGTCTTGTCATCTGCGAAGCTAAAGCTGCAGGCTTGCCCGTTGTAGCTCTCAGAGCATCTGGTGTTACTGAAGCAATTGACAACGGAAAGGACGGTTTTTTAATAGAACCTCTGGATGAAAATAGTTTTATGCAAAAAATACTGCTCCTGTTATCAGACTATAAACTAAGAGAGAGATTTTCTCATGAAGCGAAAAAAAAGTCGGTTTCTTTTTCTGCCCAACAACGTGCCATACAGCTACAAAATTATTACTTGGAATTGCTTCAAAGCAGCTCATTTAATATTGCTGCATATCATTGATGTAATCAATAGCATTCCTAATACGAGATACAGTTTTTTGCTTGCCAATGATCTCTGCTATTTCTAACAAGTCCGGTCCACCCGTTGTACCTGTTATTGCTAATCTAAAAAGTGGATTTACCTTTGAAATAGAAATATTCTTTTTCTCTTTTAAATCATTAATAGCTTTTACTATCGTTTCTTTGTTAAATTCTTTAAGATCGGTAATACTGGAAAGCAGATCCTTTAAAATATCCTGAGAGCCCTGCTTGAGAAAATGCTTTTTCTTTCCTTTATCATCAAATTTAAAATCATCACTAAAAAAGTAAGTCGCGGTGCGTCCCATCTCATCTAAAGTTTTAGCTCTTTCACGTAAAGCTTGTACCACTTTATGCAGATATGGTATGGTATCCCTTTTTGATAAATCTATCTCGTTATACTTTTGAAAAAAAGGAAAGGCCAGCTCTGTCAGTTGTTGTATTTCTAGCTGTTTCATATAAACACTATTTAACCATGTTAATTTTTGCACATCATAAACAGCTGCATTTTTTTGCACTTTATTAAGGTCAAAAAGCTTTACCATTTCTTCCAACGAGATAATCTCCCGGTTATTTCCAGGAGACCATCCTAGCAAGCCCAGGTAATTGATTAACGCCTGTGGCAGGTAGCCCTGTTCTTTAAATTCTTCTACTGAGGTTGCGCCATGTCTTTTGCTTAGCTTGCTTCTATCCGGGGCAAGTATCATGGGAACATGGGCAAAAGAAGGCAATGGAAAGCCCAGAGACTTTCCAATCAATATCTGGCGTGGAGTGTTAGACAGATGTTCTTCAGCCCTTATGATATGGGTAATTTTCATATAAAAATCATCCACAACACTGGCAAAATTATAAGTTGGTGTAAAATCTGACTTCATAATAATAAAGTCATCTATAGAATTATTATCAAAAGAAACTTCTCCCCTTATTAAATCATTTACCAGAGTAACCCCGTCTGAAGGCGTTTTTAGCCTTAGAACAGGATTATTATCCTGCTTTCTTAAATCCTCCTGCTCCTCCCTGGAGAGCTCTCTACAAAATCCAGGATATTTAGGCGTTTTCCCTTCAGATATGGCTTTTTCTTTTTCCTTCTCCAGTTTTTCGCGAGAACAAAAGCAAAAAAAAGCTTTCCCTTCATCAACAAGGCGAAGCGCTTCTTTTCTATATATTTCAAGCCTCTGAGATTGAATGTATGGGCCATACTCACCGCCTTTATCCGGACCTTCATCATAATCAAGACCTAACCATGTAAGGGAATCTATTATTTGCTTTAGATAGGCATCCTCTGACCTTTCCTTATCCGTATCATCTATGCGTAGGATCATCTTGCCTGCATTTTGACGCGCAAAAAGCCAGTTAAATAGGGCTGTGCGGGCACCTCCAATATGTAGCTGGCCTGTTGGGCTAGGAGCAAAACGTACGCGTACTGTTGCCATTATAATAATTACTCCTTTCAATCCGTAAAAGTAAAAGTGGCTTATGCGTTATACTTTTACTTTTCTAGTAGTTGTAAAAGCTTGGACAAAATGCTACCGCTTTTTTCACGAAATACAACTTCTGCCCTATCATCATAAGGCGTCGGCTGTAAATTAATAATGACTATTTTAGAAACATACTGGGGAAGGCTGGCTACAGGGTAAACAGTTAAACTGCTGCCAACAACTAAAAGGAGATCACATTCATTAGCAAGGGTCCTTTCTGCTTCGAAAAAAGCTTTTCCCATTGGGTCACCAAAAAGAACAACATCCGGCCTTACAATACCAGAGCAGTTCTCACAGAAAGGAGGGTTGTGCCCATGATCGAGCTGTTCAACCATGTATTCAAAAGGGTAGCTGCGCCCGCATTCTATACAGTGGCCTGTTCTTAAATGGCCGTGTACTTCCCAAATATTTCTGGAGCCAGCTTTATAGTGCAAACCATCTATATTTTGTGTAACTATGCCCTTCAGTATATTCATCTTCTCCATTTTTGCCAAGGCATAATGGCCTTTGTTTGGTTGGGCATCTTGTAGCGTTATAAACCTTTTGAAGCCTGCCTCAAAAAATAACCTGGGGTTACTTTTTAAAACCTGCGCTGATGATGTTTTTATAGGATCAACTTTTTCCCAAATACCTGTTCCTGGGCTGCGAAAATCAGGTAAGCCGCTTTCGGTACTAATGCCAGCGCCGGTTAAAGCGAAAAAACCCTTAGCTTTTTTTATAAGTTCAACTGTTTTATTTAATCGATCGTCCAGTTTCTCTTCCATGTGGGTCTCTCCTTTCCAAAAACAAGCACTAGTAAGCTCACTTTCATTATATAGTTCTTGGGAGAGTGTAAATGTCCTGCTGCTTAAAGTAAAAAGACCCCCCCCTAACACTTATTGTGTCAGAAAGGGTGGCTTAAAAATGTATTATAAAGTATATTATTAGGAACCTTTATACTGGGGTTCTTCTTTTTATACCTGCCGCAGCCTTGATTCCAGGCTTTGCACAATACCTTTTGTCTGCTCGGCCAGTTCACTATAAGATTGTCTTGCAGCTAGATTATCAGTCTCCAAAGCAAAAGACTCTAAACTACTCTGCACATTTTTAAAATTGGAAAGGCATATCTTAAGTTTATTGCTTACTGTCATTCTTTTCCCCCGCTATAGATTATACTACTAATAATCATATTGTTATTATGCCTGATTTATAATCCAATAATACAATAAAAAAACCCCTTTATTAAGGGGTTTTAGGTTTCTACACTAGAGAAGAGATAAAAAGATTCCGGCAGCTACTGCAGAACCAATTACGCCAGCCACGTTTGGCCCCATAGCATGCATTAATAAAAAGTTCGCGGGGTTGGCTTCCCTCCCTACAACTTGGGAAACTCTAGCTGCCATGGGAACTGCTGAAACTCCAGCTGAACCGATCAAAGGATTTATTTTTCCTCCTGTAATTTTACACATTACTTTGCCCATCAGTACTCCGCCAGCAGTACCGAAAGCAAAAGCTATTAACCCCAAAATAATAATTTGAATAGTCTCCGCAGTCAAGAAATATTCAGCGCTTGCCTTTGCCCCCACGGTTAGTCCTAGGAAAATAACCACGATATTGTTAAGTTCGTTTTGCGCAGCATCACTCAGCCTATCAGTAACACCACATTCTCTTAATAAATTACCAAACATAAGCATTCCTAACAAGGGAATAGCTGCAGGTAAGAGTAAACCAGTTATAATAATAACAACTATGGGGAAAAGAATCTTTTCCGTTTTAGATACTGGGCGAAGCTGAGTCATCACTATTTTTCGTTCTTCTTCCGTAGTTAAAGCTTTCATAATGGGAGGCTGAATAAT
Organism: Bacillota bacterium; assembly: GCA_012512665.1. GTDB lineage: Bacteria > Bacillota > Dethiobacteria > DTU022 > JAAZDU01 > JAAZDU01. Next base: position 13,036 of record JAAZDU010000340.1, read on the forward strand.
AGGAACCAGGGCCATGTAGGAATAGGCTGCAATAGCCACTGCTCCCAACAAATGGGGGGCTAGCTGCGAAGTTACGTAGATGGCCGTAGGCCCATCAGCTCCACCAATTATTCCAATGGAAGCAGATTCTAAAGGGGAAAACCCTAATAAAATCGCTCCAATAAAAGTAACAAAAATCCCAAGTTGAGCCGCAGCACCAAGGAGCAGGGTCATGGGGTTAGAAATCAATGGCCCAAAATCTGTTAAAGCTCCTATGCCTAAAAAGATCAGGGGTGGGTAGACCCCCAATTCTACCCCCTGATAAAGGTAATAAAAAAGGCCTCCCGGCTGGCCGGCATCAGGTGGATTCATTAAATCTCCCAAAGGAAAATTCACTAAAAGCATGCCGAAACTAATGGGCACTAAAAGCAATGGCTCGTACTTTTTTACTATGCCCAAATAAAGAAGAAAACAGGCAATTATGATCATAATTACCTTTGTTAATTCCAAATTAGCAAAACCAGTTAAAAAAACAAATTCGGCTAGTTTTTCTAACATATCTCTTTTTCCTCCTAAATTACTCGATAACTACCATAATGTCTCCCGTGTTTACTGTTCCTCCTTTAGTAACATTGACTTGCGATACGCTGCCGCTACACGGAGCAGTAATTTCGTTTTCCATCTTCATAGCCTCTAATATTAGAAGGACATCCCCCTCTTTGACCTGCTGCCCAGGCTGGACTTTTACCTCTAAGACTGAACCCGGCATAGGGGCAGTTACTTCTGTTCCCCCAGCTGGGGAAGCCGGAGAAGATTGAGGCTGCGGTTTTTCCTGAACAGGAGCAGCAGGTACAGCTTCAGAACGTACAACTTCCTGCGGAGTATTAGCAGAAACAGAAGCGCTTGCTCCACCCATTTCCTTCTCATTAATTTCTTCAATCAACACTTCATATGATTGTCCATTTACTGTAACTTTAAATTTCCTCAACGGTTTTTCCTCCTTCTATAAAAAGCTAATT
>JAAZDU010000341.1 GCA_012512665.1 Bacillota bacterium
ATAAACTGCTTAACAGAAGATGGTAACCTGATAGGAAGTGTGAAAATTAGGAGGGAATTATTAAAAAAGGGAATAAACTTGACCGAGCAACAAATACGCACAAGAATAAAATATCTTAAAGAAAGCCAATTGATAGAAAGCTATAATGGAAAGGGGACAACCATAACAAACAGGGGAAAAGACATGCTTCTCAGTAGCCTGCAAATAGCCAGGAAAGGGGGGATTGAGTAGAGTAATGGAAAAAGAGGGAACCTTAAAAATCAAGACCCCCTCTTATTATTTTTATTGCCTTTAGCCAAAGGGCTAATCGCTACTATCCCTTACCAGATCCCACCTGGGTTCTAGAGCTTCATCCAGCGCCATGTGGACCAGCGAGTCTACCTCGCTGCCCTCTATCAAAAAAGATACTTTTTCTATCTCCGGCAGCTCCGCCAGGGAGTTAACCACCGAATAAACAGCCATTATTTCTCCTGCCGAACCCTGGACACTGTACAGGGCCTCGTTAAAGTTGACATAGGCAATGCCATCTTCGATCTCAAGTGAAATAAGCTCTAAGCCTGCAGGCAATGTTGCCAGGCAATCCTTCGATAAAGGCCCCGCCATCAATTCCTGCACCACAGCCTCGGCCACGGAGCTGCCCGGCTTGATACTCCTAAGCTCTGGCAGCAGGTACATGGCCTCATTATCAGAAAAATACAGGGTAACCTCTACACCGGATTCATCATCTTCTCCTTGTTTGCTTTCCTCCCCCGCAGGTGCTTCGCCTCCCTCCTGCTCTCCGGGCGCTGCATTCCCCTCCTCCCCCGCCGGCGATGATTTCCCGCCACAGCCGGCAAAAAGGAAAACAGCCCCTATAAGCAGAAAAACAAGTAAAATGAGTGCCCGTTTGCTGCTTTTAATAGTAGATAACATTTTTGCTAACCCTCCCTCTCTTTCTCTTTTACCTTTGCCAGCAATTATACTCAATTATACGCTATAATTATTAGTCTGGGGTTAACAAATGTTTACGTTCCATTAACATTTTTTTTGTATATATTGTATATTACGGTGCCAGCGGCCAAATCTCCCTTATTTCAGGCAATTTGTCCTTCTTGATGGTCACCGCTTTTCTGCCGGCATACTTCATGCCGCTCTGCCCGGATAAAAAGTTATTAAGCTCTTTAATGGGCCAGGCCTCCGTTTTCTCCGTCCTGTAGTGCATGGGAATAACGGCCCTGGGCTCCAGCTGTTCTACCACCTGGCTTGCTTCCGAAGGCCCAATGGTATAATGCCCTCCGACGGGAAGCAGAAGAATATCTACAGGCGTTAACTCTTCGACTTGATCTTCCTCTAAAAGGTGTCCCAGGTCTCCCAGGTGCACTATGCGCATCTCCTCCGCTTCCACCACAAAAATAGCATTGCGCCCCCGGTAACGCCCCTTCTCCTGATCATGGTAGCTGCCGACAGTATAAATACGTATTCCATCTTCAGTAGAATAATCTACCTCCTGCCACTGCAAGGTGCCTGGGCTTAAACCTCTCAGAATCTCCGGGTTGCCCTGCCCTGCCCCTGCATAATTGTGATCCAGGTGCTCGTGGCTGACCGTAACAATATCCACCTCCAGGGACAGCTCGCCATAGCCAACTTCAGGAGCATAGGGATCCATCAGTATCCTTTTAGAACTTGTTTCTAAAAGAAAGGCCGAATGCCCCAGGTAAGTAAGCCTGATCTCGCCTGGCAAAACCTCTCTCTGTTCCTCTACTGTTTCTGCCGGCTCTTCAGCTTCTTCGCCCCTCCCCCTCCAGTTGTACCAATAATATATTAAGGCAACTGCTAGCAGCAAGATAAGGGGTAGGACAAGCCCTCTGGGCTCTATCTTTTTTTTCATCCTCTTCACCTCTTTTCCCCCTGATGCTGTTTTTATTTAAAAGCAGGCATTCCCATCAATAAGTATATGCCCCGGGCAAAAGTAAAATTACCTGTAAACAGGAGAAGAAAGTATGATAAAATGTTTTGGAAAACTTATATCCTTTTGTAAAACCAGACGAGAGGAGTTCTATTATGGAGTTTATCGAACTGCGCAGCGACACCTGCACTCTCCCTACAAAGGAAATGCGCCAGGCCATGGCTGCAGCCGAAGTAGGCGATGACGTTTACGGTGAAGACCCAACCGTCAATGCCCTGGAAGAGCTGTCAGCCGACATTATGGGCAAGGAAGCTGCACTTTTTTTGGCCAGCGGCACCATGGCCAACCTGGTAGCCATCCTCACCCACTGCAGGCGAGGAGAGGAAATCATCCTGGAGGCTGACTCCCACATCTACTATTACGAATGTGGAGGCTTAAGCGCCCTAGCCGGGGCATTCCCCAGGCCGCTGCCGGGGAAACGCGGCTTTATTTCGCCCGAACAGCTGCAGCAAGCTCTAAGGCCCCCAGATATTCACTTTCCAGCCACCACGCTGCTCTGCCTGGAAAATACTCACAACAGGGGAGGCGGTTCCGTGTTGAGCGTGGAAAAAACGGAAGAGCTTGCCGCTATCGCCCACCGGGCGGGGCTCAAGGTGCACCTGGACGGGGCCAGAATATTTAACGCCGCGCTAGCGCTAGATGTAGACGTGAAAAAACTGGCAGCGCCTGTGGACTCCGTCATGTTTTGCTTATCCAAAGGCTTAAGCGCGCCGGCGGGATCTATCCTGGCCGGCAGCAGGGAATTTATTGAAGAAGCAAGGCGCCAGAGGAAACTGGTAGGCGGGGGCATGAGGCAGGCCGGTATCCTGGCAGCAGCTGGCCTGGTAGCCTTAAATAAGATGAGAGAGCGCCTACATGAAGATCACGAACACGCCCAGCTCCTGGCGGCAGCCTTGGAGGAGGGCGGGCAGTTCCGGGTGGAAAAACCGGAAACAAACATTATCAATGTCTGGCTGCCCGCGGGGAAGGACCTCAATGCCTTTATAGAAAACTGCCGGCAAAAAGGGCTTTTGATTACGGCCAGGGGGCCTGGCTCTTTCCGCCTGGTAACCAACCGCCATATTGGCAAAGGCGAAGTAAAAAAAGCCGTATCCATTCTCTACAGTGCGCTTAATGAATTATAAGCACTATCTAAAGAGGGAACCTTTTTTTAAAAAAGTTCCCTCTTTCTAATTTAGGGCACATTTTTTTAGACCACATGCAAAAAGCTGCTGCCTGCTGGTTTTCTTCCTCCCCAAGGCATAATTCTTTCTTTCCTATCTACCTGATAGGGCAGGACCAGTTCCAACCGCTATTGTTATCCCAGTTGTTTGCGCTGTCTTTAAAACAAAAATTAAGCTCCCTGCGTCCTTTGGCCATAATGCTACAAGTAAATTCTCCGAACTGCTGCTTCATAGGAACTGTAGACACATTATTCCACCCATCAAAGCCATAATGCAGCCAAACGCTGTCGGCACCTGACTTGGCCAAAAGACCTTTGTAATGAATTTCTACATTCTGATTATGACGGGGAATTTCCGGTTCTACCGACACTCTTTCATAATGCATCTTTAATTATCACCTCCCTCAAGTCTAAGCTTAGTTTTTCTGACTTGCCGCGAGAATATTTAAGGTAAATAGAGGAACTTCTTGACAAGAGCACTGGCAATGTTCTATTATTAAAAAAACATTTGAGTAACGACTCAAATAAGGGAGGAATTTTTTTGAGCTTAAAGGAGCGGCCAAAGAAGAGGGAT
>JAAZDU010000342.1 GCA_012512665.1 Bacillota bacterium
AGGCCACGACGTATTGCACACGTTTTTTATCATCGAGAATGGGAAAAACCGTAATGTCCTGATAGATGGCCTCCACATCATAGTCCTGAATACCATAGCGTTCCGCAATCTCTTTCAAAGGCACTCTGACATCCTGGAAAAAAACTGTTTCCCCTTGAAAAGCCAGTTTTAAGACATGGAACTGACCGGTGGCGATAACAGAAGGATCTTGGAAGACATTGTATTTTCCGACGACCACGTCCGGGCTGGATACACGGTACTCCTCCAGCAAAGCCTTATTCACCAGCACTGACGTTCCGTGAAGATCGTAAACCTGAATGGGATAGGGGAAGCACTCGATCACTTTGGCCAACAGCTCTTCTTTTCCGAAGAGCGATTGAAAAGACTCTACAATATCGCTTTTTTTGTCCATACTACTTCCCATTGTTATTCACCTTTTACGCCTGCCACCCCCAGGCTTTTCTGTACCCTTCATTATATAACAAATTTCAGTATATTCCTATATTTAAAAATATACTACCCCCCTTTCTATTATAAAGGACATAACTAATCATATTGAAGCAGAGACGCACACATTCCTGCCGATGGAGGGAATATGATGCAAACGTAAGTCAACACCGTAAAGGGACTTTAAAAAGTCCTCTCTAATTACAGTTTTGGAACTGCCAAAGGTAAACTGCCCATTAAAATTAAGCGCCGCCACTTCTCCTCCCAGCAACAAGGCATGGTCAGGGTTGTGCGTAGTGATGACAGCCGCATAACCTTCAGCAGCCAGCTTTTTAATAATTTTGAGCACTTTAATTTGATTCCCATAATCCAGGTGGGCCGTGGGCTCGTCCATCAAGATCGCTTTCGGCCGTTGCGCCAGGGCCCTGGCTATGCTTACCAGCTGCCTTTCGCCCCCGCTGATCTGTGTATAATACTTGCCTGCCAGGTGAGCAATATTCATCTGCTCCAGCGCTTGCCGTGCAATCTCATAATGCTCTTTCTTTGGTTTTTCAAAAGTGCCCAGCCTTGGCGCACAGCCTGTTACAACATAGCTCAGCACTTCATAGGCAAAGGAGGGAACAATAAACTGCGGCACATAGGCTATCTTGCTCGCAATCTCTTTTGCTTCCAGCCGCCTTATATCTTCTCCTTCTAACAATATCGCTCCATCCGTTGGCGTGGTGAGGTTGGCCATACAATTGAGCAGCGTGGTTTTACCTACACCGTTTGGGCCAATGATGCTAATAATCTGCCCCGGCCCCACAGAAAAAGAAATATCCTTTAAAATAGTAGAGCTACTATTATAGGCAAAGCTAATATTTTTGACTTCCATAATCATCCTGCTTACCCACCTAAAAAACATTGGTCCTTTGTCTGTACAGCAGCCAGGCAAAGCAGGGAGCCCCTACGATTCCTGTAAGAATGGAAAGCGGTATCTCTACAGTTAACAAAGCCCGCGCCATGGTGTCGATAATCAGCATAAAGAGGGCACCTAATATAATTGTAATAGGGATCATCCTGACGTGGTCTGAACCAACCAGCAAGCGCGCCAAGTGCGGAATAACCAGGCCGATCCAGCCAATCGTGCCGCAGATACTAACGGCGCTGGCAGTTATAAAGCTGGCCCCGGCTACGGTAATAGCCATTATCTGCCTGACATTCATGCCGAGGGTTTTTGCCTCTACTTCTCCAAAAGAAAGGATATTGATTCTCCACGATAAGCCTATAAACAAAAGAACGCCAATAAAAAAGGCAGGGCTTATGGCCACAACCTCTTTCAGGCCAATATAGGCAAAACTTCCCATCTGCCAAAAAACGATGGCTGCAAGCTCGGTCTGCTCTTCGGCTATAAATTTCATAATAGCCAGCAAAGATGTTAAAAAGCCGCCGACGATAATACCGGAGAGCACAAAAACCAGGTTTGAGTAGTTTTTTAGCAGCTTAGGAATGGTTGTGGTCAGCACAACCGCCAGGATTCCGCCTAGAAAAGCAAATAACTGCCTCTCTACCATCCCCAGCCCGAGCAAAATGGCGCCTGCTGCGCCCACGCTGGCTCCGGAGGAAACACCCAGAATATCGGGGGAAACAAGGGGATTTTTAAACACTCCCTGGTAGACTGCCCCGGAAAGGGAAAGCATGGCTCCCACCATTATGGCCGCCAGCGCACGCGGTATTCTAATTTGAAAAAGCACCGTATCCATAGTCTCCAGGTATTCGTTAAGCTCTGGGCCCATACCCAGCCTAATGCTGATGACTTGATAAACGTCAAGGGGATTGACGCTAAGTCTACCGACACAGACAGCTGCCAGAGCCATGCAGCAAAGTAAAAAAAGCAATATGAAAACTGTTCGCAAGTATATTTTTTGGTTCATATAACGATTGCCTCGATTATATTTCAGTAATTCAAGTAATATTTCAAGGCCACCCCCAAAAATCAGGGGCAGCCCTGAAATAGCTTTGATTATTTATTATTTAAGTCCCATCTGCTCTGCTGTAAACTTCTTGCCGTAGACCATCTCATAAAATTCGTTTGCAGTATTTATCAAGTCGTTTAAATTATAAAGCTCGGGGTGAAGGCTGTATAATCCCCAGCGCAAGCCCAGCACTGCCGATGCCGTCGGATAATCCCAGGGCTCAAGCTCCGAGGGGAATACATAAACTCTCTTATTCTTAATAGCTTTTATGCTGCTCCATTTGGGGTCTTTTAACAAGCTTTCTACCGTGTAGGTGGCATATTGCGGCACCCAGATTATATCGGGATTCCAGGCTATAATTTGTTCAATATTAACATCGGCAAAGGAGCCTTTTACATCTATCCCCTTAACCGCGTTAGTGCCACCTGCCATCTCAATAATATCTGTTTGTATCATAGACGATGTGGCCACAGAATATGGGCTTGAACTTCCCAGGAAGATGACGCTTGGCCAGGTTTTAGCTTTTTTTGCTATGGCTTTTGTTTCGGCAATATTTTTATCAATAAAGGCATTTATTTCTTCTGCCCTCTTTTCCTGGCCCAAAACT
>JAAZDU010000343.1 GCA_012512665.1 Bacillota bacterium
AGCCGCTGTGCATGGGTTTTGGCGTATCCACCCCGGAACAGGCGGCACAGTTGTCAGGAAGCGTTGACGGGGTGATTGTGGGCAGCAGCATTGTCCATCTCATGGGCAGCGGGCAGGATTGGAAGCCAGCCGTCACCGCATATGTACGTGCGCTTAAAAAGGCGCTGAAAGGCGCCGCAAGTTAGGCAGTAAATTGTTTCATTCGCTTTCTTAAATTAATATTTTGACAAATATTGCTTAAGGTAGACATTGCTGCTTTACCCGACGCCGCCACAGTTGCTTACTTTTCTAGGAAAATGGGAAAGCAGCAATGTTTTTGTTTCTTTTTGTCTTAATATTCTTATTTAACGCGGGCAGGTAATGACAAATTATTGAACATATGTCGCTTATAATAAAGATTAGAGTAAGCAAAGTCATTATTTAATGGTGGGTGGGCTGAGTTGCATGATGGGCGAGCCTCAATATTTTACGGATGTGCATTTCAGTTCAGAAAGCAGTGACAGGCTGGAGATTTTTACTCTGGGCCGCTTTATTGTAAGGCGCGGTAAACAGTTGTTTACTGAAGATGCCGGCAAGTCCTACCAGCTATGGAAGCTTTTTAAATATTTGCTTACATACTGTGGCCGGGCTATTCACCCGGAATTGCTAATTGAGGCCCTTTACCATGGGGAAGAGCCCAAAAACCCCGAACGTACATTGCGCAATCTTGTTTACCGGCTCCGGCGGCTTCTGGCCAACGGGCTGGCTCCCGGAGTTGACCCCCAGTATATTGTCCTATCCCAGGGGCTGTATTCTTTTAACCTCTCTTCAAACTACTGGCTGGATGCGGAAGAATTTGTGAATTTATGCAGCCAGGCAGGGAAGATAGCACGGAAAGAGCCGTTCAAGGCTATTAACCTTTATCAAAAGGCGCTTTCCCTCTATCAGGGGGATTATCTCCCGGAAAGTCTTTATGAGGACTGGGTTACTACCAGGCGCGACTACTACCACAGGATTTACCTGCAGAATGTCTATGAGTTGATTCTGCTCCTGAAAAAAGCAGGTAGGTACGCCGAGCTCAGGGAGATCTGTGAAAAGGCCTTTTTAATTGAGCCGCTCCAGGAAGAGTTGCATATTAACTTTATGGAAGCGCTGCTGGAAGAAGGGAAAACTGGCCTGGCCAAAGCGCACTATAATTATGCCAGCTCTTTGTTATACCGGGAAGCAGGTTTAAAGCCTTCAGCCGGGTTGCGCGAGCTGTACAAGAGGATAACGAATGAAGGAGAGCCGCAGGAGAATATTCGGCTGCTGCCCGGTAAAGAGCTGGATACGAGGCGGGAAAACGGGGGAGCCTTTTTCTGCGATCCGGAAACATTTCTCGAGCTCTTCAGGCTGGAAGAACTACGGGCGGAAAGAAGTGGACAGGCGGCATTCTGGGGATGCTTGACGCTTGACCAGCCCGATTATGTCTGGAGTGATTCATATAATATGGAAGAGAGCATGGAACTGCTCGGTGATGTCCTGAGAAAAAACCTGCGTAAGGGGGATATAGTCTGCCGCTGGAGCAAAAACCAGTACTACCTGATGCTAATGACGTGTACTGGGCGGGAACAGGCCGAAAAAGCACTGGAGAGGGTAAAAAATTACTTCCTGGCCGGCAATAGCATGGACGAGGTTGTGCTGCGCCACACCGCCGGGCCGCTTACAACTGCGGGGGAGAGATCTCGGCAACTGCGCTCGCTGGCCTGAAAAAAGATAAAATGATAAAGGAAGCAAGCCTAAAAAGGTAAAGGGAAGTGAAAGGCAGGCTGAAAGATCAACTAAAGGAGATGTACAAAAACCGCCTGAAGCGGCGCTTTACCTGATAAAATACCGTATATGAAGCCTTGCTGCTGTTCACCTATAAAGAGGTAACAGCAGTTCTTTATACTTTTACATAAAACTGTGTTTAAACCGCCGCTATCTCCACAAACCGCTGCTATCCCCACAAAGGAGAGGCGGCGGTTTTTATTATTCGGTTGAAGTTGAGACGTAATTGAGACAAGCTTGAGACTTTTTTAAGATTCGGGAGTGCTATGTTATTCTTGATGTTTGTTTCCATGTTTAATGTCATTATATCTTATTTTAAATAGTACCT
>JAAZDU010000344.1 GCA_012512665.1 Bacillota bacterium
AATTAAATACATATAATATATTTATATCCTTAAAATACTATATAAACTTGACAGCGCTTCATCCGGCTCATACAATTACAAGAAGATGGAAAAAGCAACGGCTCGCTGCTTGTTCCGCTAAAAAAATATTTATTGCGGAGGTTAAAATGGCTAATAGGGAAAATTTAGCTGCCCGGGGGCAGCAGAAAATTGAATGGATCAGGCGAAAAATGCCTGTGCTGCAGAGTATCTCCCGCGAGTGGGAGGCGAAAAAACCCCTTCTTGGTTTTACCATCGGTGCCTGCCTGCATATATCGGCTAAAACAGCAAATCTTGCGCGCACGCTCCAGGACGGTGGCGCCCAGGTTGTCTTGTGCGCCTCCAACCCTTTGAGCACCCAGGAGGATGTGGCCGCCGCGCTCAATGAAATTTACGGCATAAAGACTTTTGCCCGCCGGGGAGAAGACAGGGACAGCTTTTACCGCAACATACATGCCGTGCTGGAGCACCGGCCCCAGATAACTATTGACGATGGCGCCGACCTGGTGAGCACCCTGCATAGCCAGAGGCCGGAGCTTCTTAAAAATGTTTTGGGCGGAACTGAAGAAACAACAACGGGAGTCATCAGGCTTAAGGCCATGGCAGAGGACAATGCCTTGAAATACCCCATCATAGCTGTTAACGACGCCCAGACAAAACACCTTTTTGACAACCGCTACGGGACAGGGCAATCCGCCCTGGACGGTATCCTGCGGGCTACCAACTACCTGCTGGCCGGCAGTAATTTTGTTGTGGTCGGTTACGGCTGGTGCGGGAGGGGCATCGCTGCCAGGGCCCGGGGCATGGGGGCCAAGGTAACTGTCGTAGAAGTAGACCCTGTCAGGGCCCTGGAAGCCACCATGGACGGCTTTATGGTGTGCAGCTTAAAAGAGGCTGCAGCCAAAGCAGATTTTATTGTAACTGCGACCGGCAATATCAATGTGGTCGATGCAAAACACCTGGAGCTACTTAAAGACGGGGCTATACTGTGCAACGCGGGGCACTTCAACGTAGAGATTAACCTGAAAGCCTTGGCTGAAAAAAGCAGCAGCATCACCACTGTTAAAGAAAACATCGAAGAATATAAACTGCACAGCGGCAAAAAAGTTTTTGTCATTGGTGAAGGCCGGCTCGTTAACCTGGCTGCCGGGGAAGGGCACCCGGCCGAGGTAATGGATATGAGCTTTGCCAACCAGGCCCTGGCAGTAGCCTGGCTCATTCAGGAGGGTAAAGATCTGGAAAACCGGGTCTATCCCGTCCCCGAAAAGCTGGACAAAAAAATTGCCCGACTTAAGCTTAAAAGCATGGGCATTCAAATCGACAAGATGACAGCGGAGCAGGTTAAATATTTACACTCCTGGCAAACAGGCACTTAATTTTCAGTATCTTTTTCCTGTGTTTGCTGGGCTTGTCCTTCCCGGGGCTGTGGCTGTTTTACTCGCTGCCTGCTCAAAAAAACCTCCCTTTCCACTACCTGAGTACCGGCTGCCAGGTCTCCCAGCCGCTGCCCTTTTTCATGGGCTAAGACCATCACAGGCTCAACCAGCCAGCCCACGTATGGTACCAGCGTCAGTACCAGCTTAATAAAATTGCGCAGGGCAGACAAACCAGCACCGCAAGCTTTATTTTCTTTAAGGTTCACCACTATTAACCCGGTAAGCCTCTTGCCCAAGCTCGCCCCCTGAAAACCATCTTTAAATAAAGAATAAAGTAGAAACCAAATCATACCTAGCAAGAAGAAGGAAAAAATAACAAGCCCAAAAATGGGAAAAAAGTCCTGCCAGGAAAAATGGCGGAAGGTATAGCCAAAGGTATATGTACGGAAAGGGTCATAGAGCATGATTACCATAAAAACAATAACAGGGATCATAACTAAAAACACCAGGCTTCCGATAATGAGGTCAACAATAAAGGCTACCAGCCTTTTTAACAAAGGGGACTTAGGATAAGGCGAATATTTATTTTCCAAAAACTCACCCAGCGGCCTTAAATGATCAGCTTCTTCCCCTTTAAACCCTTCAGCCTGGGCTTTGCTTTTTAGCTTTTCCCATCCATCCCCATCCTCCAGCATGCTCAGGCAGTAGCGGCACTTAATTGCTGCCACTTTAATTTCTTCACCGCAAAAGGGGCAGCTTTTATAATCTTTTCCTTGCATCATGATCATCTCCTGACTGGCTGCAGGTTAAATTTCTTAACTGGTTCTCTTTATTTTTTCTAATGCAAACAGGTCATCTCTGGTCATAATGGCATCTATAACACAGCCAGCTCGTGTAATAGCTTCGCGGCCTCCCTCCTGGCGGTCCACCAGGGCCAGCACCCCCGCTACCTGCCAGCCCTGTTCCCGGGCAGCATTAATGGCTTTCAGGGATGAACCACCGGTGGTAATAACATCCTCCACTACGAGCACGGGCGTACCTGCAGGTAAACCAGGATGCTCCACCCTAGCCTTGGTGCCATGCCCTTTAGCCTCTGGCCGCACAAAAAAAGAAGCAAGCGGGAAAGGATGAGATTCATAGCTTAAGACAGAAACTGCTGCCGCAAGAGGGACTGCACCCAAAGCCATCCCCCCTACTGCCTTCACCTGCGCATACTTTTGGCGAATAAACTGCAGGATATAGCAAGCTATGCAAAAAAGTTCTTTTCCCTTCAGCATAACCTGCTTGCAATCTATATAGTAGTCACTTTCTTTCCCGGAGGTAAGAACTACTTTTTGCCGCGAAAAGCTATACTCGTAAACCATCTCCACAATCTGGCTTTTTAAATAATCCTGGTCCAACCTTTACATCCTCCCATTGTTGTTACCATTTACCCCCAGGCCAAAGGCCTCGTGCAAGACTCTTACCGCAAGCTCAGCGTACTTATCTCCAATAATACATGAAATTTTTATTTCTGAAGTACTAATCATCATGATATTTATATTCTCCTTGGCAAGAGTACTAAACATAAGAGAGGCAACTCCGGGATTTGTTTTCATTCCTGCTCCCACTATAGATACTTTAGCGATGCGCGTATTGGTCTGCACATGAGAAGCACCCAGCTCTGAAGCAACTTTTTCCGCTATTTGCTTGGTTCTGGCCAGATCCTCCCTGGGAACAGTAAATGTTAAATCTGCCTTGCCGTCCCGTGCCACATTTTGGATGATCATATCTACATTAATGCCTGCATCAGCAAGGGGTGCAAAAACTTTGCTGGCAACCCCCGGTACATCCGGCAGGTCCACTATTGACACTTTAGCATCTCCTTTACTTAGGGTAACCCCTGTTACAACAGATTTTTCCATGTTTTCATCCTCCTCTAAAACCCAGGTCCCGGGAACATCTGCCTGGAAGGTAGACTTTACCAAAATGGGAATATAATTAATCATGGCCAATTCCACACAGCGCTTATGCAGTACTTTAGCTCCTAAACCTGCTATTTCCAGCATCTCCTCATAAGATATACGCTCAATTTTCCTGGCACTGGGGCAAATCTGGGGATCTGCAGTATAAACACCGTTAACATCGGTGAAAATTTCACAAGCAGCGGCCTTTAAAGCAACAGCTAAGGCCACAGCGGTGGTATCGGAACCTCCCCTCCCCAGGGTGGTGATCTCCCCCTCTTCTGTAACACCCTGGAAGCCGGTTACCACAGGAACCAAACCGCTCTCGATAGCCTTCTCCAGTTTTTCTGGAAAGATCTTCTTGATCCGGGCCTCCTTGTGCAGGTCGTTGGTTATAATAGGGACCTGGTGCCCGGCAAAAGGCCTGGCAGCGATACCCATATCCTGTAAGGCCATACAAA
>JAAZDU010000345.1 GCA_012512665.1 Bacillota bacterium
AGCCTGATCATCACGGCAGCGGAGCAGCAGACCATGAACTTCTACATGAACCTGGGCAATACTTACTATAACGACCTGGGCAAGCAGCTTTACCAGGAAATTGCGCTGATTGAAGAAGAGCATGTCACCCAGTACGGAGCACTGCTCGATCCAAACGCCAGCTGGCTGGAGAACCTCCTGTTGCACGAGTATATGGAGTGCTATCTCTATTACTCTTTCTACCAGGATGAGCAGGATCCCCATCTAAAAAGAATTTGGGAAACGCACCTCAATCAGGAGATCTCCCACCTGCACAAGGCTGCCGAGCTTCTGTCCAAATATGAGAATAAAGAGTGGCAGCAATTAATTCCAGGGCCTTTCCCCAACCTCCTGCAGTTCCATGATACACGGGACTATCTGCGCAAAATTCTCGGGGAACAGGTAGAGTTAACGGCAGACAGAGAATCCCTTGCCAGCGTGCACGAGCTGCCACCAGAGCACAGCTTTTTCCAGTACCAGGAGAAGGTCAACCATGATGTCAGTGCCGTCCCCAGCCACAAGGTTATTTACCAGCACCGGCAAGCCAACGGAGAGGATTACCGCTATGAGCTTAAACCCCACCCGGTAGAAGCGCTGGCAGACCGCACCGTTGACAATACCAGCATCGGCAGGACAAAGGCCCCTGAACATGCCAGGGCCTTGCACTAGCAAAAAGCCATGTGAGTGTAATGAGTGAAAAAAGTAATACCAGCTGAGCTGTGATATACAGCTCAGCTGGGGATAAAGCGCAGCATGATACCTAAGCGGCTGCAGCTCTTTTCGCGCCAGCAACCATAGCTCTTTAAGCTCTGCTGGTGCTCCCAGTGTGTGCAAAAAAACCTGCATCTATTCCCTGGGAGCAGCAGCGGAAAAAGCTTTGCTTTCCCAAGTAAAACACATCTTATCCCCCTCACAAATGTCCCTGTTAAAGGAAAAATAAACCTCTACCGATTACCTTTTACTTAACGCTTTAATTAGAAGGTCATCACCAAAATAAGGGGCTAGTACTTCGGGCAAAAGCACAGAGCCGTCAGGTTGCTGGTAGTTTTCCAGTAAGGCGGCGACGGTGCGGCCGATAGCCACGCCGGAGCCGTTTAGCGTATGTACATAAGAAGCTTTGCTCCCCCTGTCGGGGCGGTAACGAATACCCGCTCTTCTGGCCTGGAAGTCGCGGAAGTTGCTGCAGGAAGAAATCTCCCTGTAAGTATTATAGGCAGGCATCCATACCTCCAGGTCGTATTTTTTAGCGGCGGCAAAACCCAGCTCACCTGTACACATGAGCATAACGCGGTAGGGAAGGCCTAAAAGCTGCAGCACTTTTTCCGCATCGGCCACCAAAAGTTCAAGCTCCCGGGAAGAGTCTTCAGGCTTAACAAACTTAACCAGTTCAACTTTATTGAATTGATGTTGCCGGATAAGCCCCCTGGTATCTCGCCCGTGAGCTCCGGCCTCAGCCCTGAAACAGGCGCTGTAGGCAACGTATTTTATGGGCAGGGCCTCTCCAGGCAGGATTTCCTCCCTGTGCAGATTGGTCACAGGCACCTCTGCCGTAGGTATCAGGTAATAATCGGTACCCTCTACCTTAAAGGCATCCTCAGCAAATTTTGGCAGCTGCCCGGTGCCGATCATGCTGTGGCGGTGTACCAAAAAGGGGGGGAAAATTTCGGTATAGCCGTGTTCCTTTGTGTGCAGGTCGAGCATAAAGTTTATGAGGGCCCTTTCCAGCCTGGCTCCAGCGCCGCGGTAGAGGGCAAAGCGCGTGCCGGTAATCTTGCCAGCTGCTGGAAAGTCTAAAATACCCAGGCTTTCACCCAATTCCCAGTGAGCTTTGGGCGTGAAGGAAAACTCTGGGGGGCGGCCAAAAGATCGCACCTGCACGTTGTCATTTTCGTCTTTTCCCACCGGGACATCTTCGTCAGGTATATTGGGGAAATAGTATAGAATGGCCTGCATTTTATCCTCTACCTCCCTCACTGCCCCGTCTATTAAACGAATTTCCTCGGCCACTTCTTTCATCTGCGCCAGCAATTCCTGGGCATCCTGGCCCTTTCTTTTCAGCTCTCCTATCTGCCTGGAAACAGTATTGCGCTTATTCTTTAAGGCTTCTACCTTGGCCAGCAGAGAGCGCCTTTTTTCATCCAGGCGCAAAAACTCCTCTAAATCAGCTTCCTCCCCTTTATTGCGCATAGCTTCCTCTACAAGCTGAGGGTTTTCTCGCACAAATTTTAAATCCAGCATTTCCATCTACCTCCCGTTTCCAGAAACAAGTAGTTATTAAACAAAAAAACCGCCCTCTCAGGGACGGTTGCAAGACCGCGTTGCCACCCTGGTTAAAACCTTGTGCCATGTACAAGGTTTTCACTCAAGATAAGTTGTTAACGGAACTACCCGTGCAGGTTAACGCCCTGGGTTAACGCCCATATTTATTACTTTACAGGCTTTTCCCTGCCACCTCCAGGACGGAAGGGCAGCCAATCCGGCTCGCAGCAAACTGCCGGCTCTCTGTTGATAACGGGCTGCCTCTTTTCCCTTCATCAGCCGGTGCATCATATAATTTTGGGAACATTATACATGAAACAGTGATAAAAAGCAAACAGCCGCCAGGGAAAATAACCCGGCCTCCTACATTTCGGCGGGGGCCTCAATACCCAATAGGTTAAGGCCTGTAGCCAGCACCTGCCTGGTGGCGTCGCAGAGTAGCAGGCGGGCTTCCTTTAGCTCTGGCGGCTTTGCTGTCAGGACAGGGCAGTTGTGGTAAAACTTATTGAAATCTTTGGCCACATCTATGAGGTAGCGTGCTAAAATAGACGGCTTGTTTTCTGCCAGGGTTCTTTGCAGCTGCTGCGGCAAAAGCGAAAGAGAGATAACAAGCTGTTCTTCCGGCGGGGAATCCAGGCCGGAGACATCTTGGCAGGGCAGCGAACCCGGCTTAAATCCTGCCTTGCGCAAAATACTGTGAATCCTGGCGTGCGCATACTGGATATACGGGGCTGTCTCCCCAGAAAAATCCAGGATCTTGTCCCAATCGAAGTCTATATCCTTAATGCGGTCATTGCTCAAGTCGCCAAATATAACAGCACCTAGCCCAACTGCCCTGGCAGCTTTATCCTTATTTGGATGCTCTGGGTTCTTTTCTTCGATAATCTCTCGGGCGAGTTTAACAGCCCTGTTTAATACTTCTTCCAGGAAAATTGTTTTCCCCTCCCGGGTTGACATCCTTCCATCGGGAAAGCGAATAAGGCCAAAAGGTATATGGTAACATTTAGAGGACCAATCCAATCCTGCAAGCTCCAGCACCTTAAAAAGCTGCTTGAAGTGCAGCGTCTGCTCTGCCCCCACTACGTAAAGCATTTTTTCAAAGGAGTAGCTTTCGTGTCGATAAATGGCAGCAGCCAGATCCCTGGTGATATAGAGGGTGGCGCCATCTTTTTTGCGCAGCAGGCAAGGTGGAAGGCCGTGGGCCTCCAGATCCACGATGAGGGCGCCCTGGCTTTCCTTAACCAGGC
>JAAZDU010000346.1 GCA_012512665.1 Bacillota bacterium
CTGTAACACCTGCGAGCATGCCGCCCGCCAAACCGCTTCTCAAGTAAGTATTTGCTGATAGCACTTTTTGCACCAGCCCCGCCGGGCGAAAAACAAGGGTTACCGCCAAGGCTATGAAGGTTAGCATAGCCCTACTCCAAAAAGAATATTTTATAAGCCTCCAGTTCATTGCCAGCTTCCTCTGTATAATAAGCCAGATACTTCCCTTTCCCTTTTCCTGAAAGAGATCCCAGGTTTGGCTGAGGTGTGAAGGGATAGCAAATTGCCTTGTTACATTAAGTAAAAATAGAAAGAATATAGAAATTCCTACAAATAAAAAAGGTACATAGAAATAACTTTTATAGTCCGGTGTACGACAAAATAGTGCGAACGTAAAGCCAAAGCCCACAGCTGCTGTTATGGTCCCTCCAAAGTTAGTGCCAAAAGCTGGCGACGCCATTAAAATAATAATTAACAGGTACAGAAGCAGGCAGATAGGGGTAAGAAATTTGGCTACCCTTTTATTTACTACGCTTAATAAAAAAGACGTACCTAAAATTAGAGAGCCAATTAAAACACCCATATACTCATTTCCTATGCCGTAAAACCTTGCTCCGGCAATGGGATCATAACCAAGGAAACCCATCTGCATCCACGGTGCCCTACGTAACAGATCCATTACAATCAAGAAAGATGTAATAAGGCCTATAATAGATAACAGGGCTCTTGTTTCCAGCTGAAAAAGTTCAAGTAAACCTGTCAGTAAAATCGTAACTGCTATTATCAGCAGGCCGCTGTAGTATATATTGTCCATGGGAAAAAAGGACCACGGGGCAAGGATTAACAATACCAGAGGAACTAAAAGTATACTTTTCATAGGAAATCTCAGCCATAGGGTGGGACGGTAGCGAAATATGATACCAAAAAAACCTCCTAACAAAAGCAGTATCTGACACAAAACGTAACCCTGCAATATCTGGGGGCGCTGCCGATTAATAAGAAAAGTTTTTTGCTCCATCTCTTCCAGGTAACTCATTCTGTTAGCCGCCGGTGTTTTTGTAATCCTAGAATAGAATTCCAATTCCGGGAAGACTTCAAGGTAACTTAATACAATGGGAGCTATATCTATACCAGCAAGCAAACCTGGTCTTCTGGTAGTTGGCGAAGACATAAGAACTTTTTCCTGGCCGCTGCTTTCCAAAAACAGCGGAGTTAAAGCTTTGTTACCAAAACCATGGAATCGGGAAGGAGAAGGGGTAATAAGCATAATTAACCGGCCAGGCCTTTGGGAAATACCTTTTAAAAATATCTCAAGCTCTTGCAGGCTTTGCACAAGCAGCTGCTCCCTGCGTGCAGGAGTAAGGTGGTGAGAGTATAAATCGATGCGGGCTGTATCTCCCCAGTCCACTGCTACCAAAGATGCTTTATCCTTTACGTTCTCCCATTCTTCAAGGTAGGCACCTGCATTACAGCAAACCCCATACGGAAAATCAGGGCTTTTCCGCAACAGTTCATCGCTTACAGAGCCGAGAGGCACTACCCCTTGGCTGTCCATGACAATTGTAACAACCATTCTCCTGGGAACCTGTGTATCTGCATTCCCGATAACAGCGCCTTGAAGGTTAGATTTTTTTAATACTTCCCCTATATACCCCAAATGAAACTCATAGCGATGCTGTTTATTTTGCCTGGCCAGGTCGCCAACATAGGGATGTAATATTGAACCATCCTCAGGTATTATACCCTGATGGCGCAAAAAAAGTTGTTCTACTTCTATATTTTCGTATCTCTCTTCCCTGTTAAAAGCTAGCCCTGCTTCATAGCCTGCTGCAGCTCTACTGCGAGCACCGATACTAAAATAACTGCTCTCGCTACCCCCTCCATCTGCTGTGCTGATGCTTAAGAGAGCTGCAGAACCATTATTTATGATACTTTGCAGCCTATCACCACCATAGGATACGATATCCTTTATGCTTACCTTATCTAAGATAATCATTACTACCTGCTTTGGTAATGAATCTGAGGCAGCAGCAGACACCAGCGATGGATGCGCGACAGCGTAAAGAAAGAAAAAAAGCAAACAAAAAAGACAAATGAGGCACCATTTAGCATGCCAACTCTTATGTTCAACGGCTGGCAAATTTAACGACAACTCCTTTTTTTTGAGGTATCCCCTGCAAGATCTCTTCATAAATTTGCTCTATGCGCTTCAGCATGTTATCTAAAGTAAACTGTTTTTCTACAAGCAGCCGCCCGGCTCGGGCCAATCTCTGCCCGTATTGGGGATTATCCAGCAAATAAATAACAGCATCCGCCAGAGCCTCGGTGTCCTCTGGGGCAACCAGAAGCCCTGTCTGGCCGTGGCGAACTACTTCAGGGATACCGCCAACCTTGCTGGCAACTACAGGACATTGGGCCGCCAAAGCTTCTAAAGCTGTTATGGAAAGGCCCTCGGTTCTGGAGGGAATTACCAGTACCTTTAACTGATGCAATAAGGTGGATACTGACATGGGTCTGCCTATAAAATCTACTTTCCCCTGCAACCCCAGCTGGCGGGACATATTCCGTAATTTTAACTGCCAGGGGCCATCTCCAGCTATTACAAAGCGAACACCCGGGTGCTGCCGTAATATCCTGGGCATTGATTCTAAAAACAGGTCGGGCCCCTTGGCCCCAATTAATCTGCCCAGCATACCAACCTTAATCTCCGCTTGATCGCCCTGTGTTCCCTGTAATGGAGCATATTTTTGGATTTTTATACCATTGTAAACAGTGGTAATTTTGTTTCTGCTGACACCACATCCTACCAACATTTCCTCCAGAGCAAAGGAAACTGTGATATACCTCTGTGTATATCGCTGCAGGTATTTTTCTGCTAAGCACCACCATTTTTTACCTCCTCCCAGAGGCAAAAACCAGGCAGGAAAGCTATGTATGGAAACAAGGGCAGGAACCCTAGTAAGATGTGCCACAAGACGTGCTATAAGGGCTGCTTTAAATCCATGAGCGTGTATAAGCTGAATATTAAATTGCTTAACTGCAGTAAGTAAAATACTAAATGCTCTGCGATCATGAAGAAAGTGCAGGCCGTCTTTTAAAGGCAAGCCAACTGCGGGATAGCCCTTTGCGCTGGCTTCTTTATACAAATAACTGTCAGGCGGTGCAGCTAGCACAACTTTTTCTGTTTTTTTGCATAAATAATAATAAAGCTGCAGTACATGCTCCCTAATTCCGCCATCAGCAGGCCGCACCACCAGCAAAATCCTTTTATTTCTTATTCCCATAAACATCCTCTACCTTTTTGGGGAAGAATTGTTCTTAAAGGGCCTAATCTTCCTTTATCCTTCCCCATTTAATCTTTATCTATTTGACTTTAGCTCTAAAAAATGCTAAAATGAAGCCCGGTTAAACATAAAATAAATGCGCCCGTGGTGAAAGGGATATCACACAGGCCTCCGGAGCCTGTAGTCGGGGTTCGAATCCCTGCGGGCGCACCACTTAGGAA
>JAAZDU010000347.1 GCA_012512665.1 Bacillota bacterium
CTTAACGCTTTGTGTATCTTTATAAATAGTGATGAGCGTTGTGCTGCAGGGAAAGTGCAGGAGAGAAAAGAGCATAGTGTTTAAAGCTGTAAGCCAGGTCCAGCCGTTAGCCAGCAAAAGATTTTTTATCTCCTGCAAGCTGCCTGGCTCCAGCATGGTTCCGCTGGATAAGTAGGCCATGAAGAGAATAGGCAGGACAATTTCATTGGCCGGCAGCCCCAGGATGAAGGCCATCAGTATAAAACCGTCGAGGCCAATGCTCTTTGCCAGGGGGTCCAGGTACCTGGCCGCAGCAGCAAGGAGAGTGTTGTCACCAAGGTAGATATTGGCCATGAGCCACACCAGCAGCCCGGCGGGGGCAGCTACCAGCACAGCCCTGGCCAGCACGAAGAGCGTCCTGTCCAGGATGGAGTTGACGATAACCCTGCCCAGCTGCGGAGGCCTGTAGGGGGGAAGTTCCAGCGTGAAGTTGGAAGGGAGCCCCTTTAATATTGTTTGGGAGAGAATAGAAGAGACCAGCAGGCTGGCGGCGATGCCCAGCACGACCAGGCCTGCTACCGTAATGGCAGACATTAAGCTCCCCAGCGGCCCTGCCGCCGTGCCCACCATGAAAATACTGGACAGGATAATAAGTGTGGGGAAGCGCCCGTTACAGGGGACAAAGTTGTTGGTGAGAGTGGCAATTAACCTTTCGCGAGGGGAATCAATGATCCGGCAGGAGATAACACCGGCTGCGTTGCAACCAAAGCCCATGCACATAGTCAGGGCCTGCTTTCCATGAGTCCCACATTTTTTAAACAGGTAATCCAGGTTAAAAGCCACCCTGGGCAGGTAGCCCAGATCTTCCAGCAGGGTGAAGAGCGGAAAAAAAATAGCCATCGGCGGCAGCATGACGGATACTACCCAGGCCAGTGTGCGGTATACTCCCAGCACCAGGATGCCGCTTAACCAGGCAGGAGCGCTTAGCGCGCTAAATAAATGGAGCAGCTGCAGCTCAATGGTAAATAGTATGCTGGCGATAGCGGCTGAAGGATAATTCGCCCCTGTAATTGTGATCCAGAAGACGGCGCCCAGCAGCAAGAGCATCATGGGGTATCCCCAGAGGTGGGAGGTCAGGATATCATCTATTTTTTTGTCCCAGTCTACTACGCCCCGGCTGCCTTTATGCGAAACCACGCTTTTGGCAATTTTTTCAGCCTGCCTGTAGATAGAGGAGACGATCCGGTCCCTGTAATCAGTCACGCCAGAGCCTCCCTCTTAGTTATGTAGCCGAACTCTTTTTTAAATTTATAATTCTTCATACAGCTGAAAATTGAATCATCCCCTTCAAGGAGGCGGAGGGCAAGCCAGCGCGGGTTTATTTCTCGGCCATAATTTTTTACTATTTTGGGTATTAAAGCCTCAATCTGTTCCTCGATATCGTTATCATAGACAGGTAGTTTGGGCTTAACAAGAATTTCCTCTTGAAGCAGGCTATCCAATGTTTGCTTTAAATCATGCAGCCCCCGGCCACTGCGGGCAGCGGTTCCTACCACCGGCACCCCCAGCTCCCGGGAAAGTTTTGGCAAATCTATGACGATCTTTTTCCTTTTTGCCTCATCGAGTAAATTTACACAGATAACTACCCTGTCTGTTATCTCCATTACCTGTAATACTAAATTTAGATTTCTTTCCAGACAGCCTGCATCTGCAACAACTACGGTGGCGTCGGGATTGCTGAAGCAGATGAAGTCCCTGGCCAATTGTTCTTCTTCAGAATTGGCAAAGAGCGAATAAGTGCCCGGTAAATCAACGACGGTGTAGCGCTTGTGATTAAATTCATAATAGCCCTTTACCTGGATCACTGTTTTGCCGGGCCAGTTGCCGGTATGCTGCTTTAGCCCGGTCAAAGCGTTAAACACTGTCGTTTTTCCGGTATTTGGATTTCCTGCCAGGGCGATGGTAAAGCTTTTGCTATTGTTTCTTACAGCCCTTTTTCGCCGGGCACCCCGTTGGTAGCCTTGCAGTCTCAGCCCCATTTCCAATCCCCTCCCTGCCAATTTCCCTTACGATTATGGTTCTTGCCTCTTCACTTCTTA
This sequence comes from Bacillota bacterium, assembly GCA_012512665.1. Classification (GTDB taxonomy): domain Bacteria; phylum Bacillota; class Dethiobacteria; order DTU022; family JAAZDU01; genus JAAZDU01. The sequence continues at coordinate 2,079 of JAAZDU010000347.1, forward strand.
AAGCAATTACTGCTCCACGCACCCTGTAAGCTGTTGGATCTCCTAAAGGGCTTTTTCTTTCGCATTTAATGACAGCGCCGGCTACAAAGCCAAGGTCCAGCAGCCGCCTGCGCCTTATTCCTTCTGCCAGCAAGCCGGTTACCACACCGCTTTTGCCAACTTTTAGGGCATGCAGCGGTATTTGTTGTTGCAGAATCATTAGTTTTTCTCCCCGTTATTATTATCCGCTCTCCCGGCGAACAAATAAGTTAATCGCTGCTAACTCAGTTACATCGTATGAACTTTTTCTTTGAAGTGTTACAGGCAAAAAAGCATTTGTGAGGAAGGAATAAGCTTTTATGTTGGCGAATTTAAATATACTAATTAGTAGGGGGTATTAATTTAAATATCTTAATTAAGAATCATTTAATTAAAGGGGGAAGAGTATAAATGAAGGGTTTTTTCGGCAAACTTTTGCGAATTGATTTAACTGAAAAAAAAGTGCGTGAGGAAACGTTACCAGATGAGGTCCTAAAAAAATACCTGGGTGGTAAGGGCCTGGCAGCTTATCTGCTGTTAAAATACCTGCCGCCAGAAGTTGATCCTCTTTCTGCAGATAACAAGCTAATTTTAGCCACAGGCCCGGCCGCTGATACGATTATTCCCAATGCCAGCCGCTATGGCGTCTACGCCAAGGCACCGCAAACAGGGTTTTTTGGCGAGTCTTATTCCGGTGGCCATACTGCCCCTGCCATGAAGAGAACGGGCTATGATGCTTTTATGATAGAAGGGGCATCTGAAAAGCCCGTATTCCTCCATATTTCTGATGAGGGTGTACAATTTTATGATGCTACAGATATATGGGGAAAAGAAAGTTATGCTGCAGAGGATGCTCTCCTGGAAAGAGTAAAGGCGAAAAGAGCCCAGGCTATTGTCATTGGACCTGCAGGCGAGAACATGGTAAGGTTTGCCTGCATAAAAAACAACTATTGGCGTTCCGCCGGGCGCACGGGTATGGGGGCCGTCATGGGTTCCAAAAAGCTGAAAGGGATTGTCTTCAGCGGCTCTAAAAAAGCTCCTTTGGCCGACGAAGAGCTGCTTAAGAGTTATGTTAAAGACCTAATAAAGAAAAATATCGACAGCGACAGAACTAAAAACATGATGGGAAGAGGTACCCCCTACATGGTAACTGTAACCAACAGCGCCTCGGCCTTCCCCACCCGTTACTGGTCTGCGGGCACCTTTGAAGGCTGGGAAGGGATTAGCGCTGATGCCATGCGCTCCAGGATGGATGTAAAACCAAAAGCCTGCTACCGCTGCTTCATGGCCTGTGGAAAACTGAGCAAAGTTACACAGGGGCGCCATAAAGGCCTTGTTTTGGAAGGCCCGGAATATGAAACGCTTTATGCTATCGGTGGGCTTTGCTGTATTGACCAGATCGAAGAAGTTGTTTATTTAAATGATGTCTGCGACAGGCTGGGTCTGGATACCATTTCCGCCGGTAACGTTGCGGCTTTTGCTATTGAAGCCGGCAAGAGGGGTAAACTGGAGGGTATGCCCGACTATGGCGATGTAGATGGTATTGCCCATCTTTTCCATCAGATAGCCAGGAAAGAGGGCCCGGGCCAAATTTTGGCGGAAGGAGTTAAAAGAGCCTCGGAAAAGCTTGGCCTGGAGGATATCGCCGTGCATGTTAAAGGTTTGGAACCCGCAGGTTACGACCCGCGCACTGTGACCGGCATGAGCCTGGGCTATGCTGTCTCTGATCGGGGAGCCTGCCACCTGCGTTGCAGCTTCTATATGGGCGAGCTAAGGGGGGAAGTCCCGCGTGATATGGTGGAAGGAAAGGCCAAGCTTTTGATAGAGTGCGAAAATAAAAATACCCTGGAAGACTGTTTGATTATCTGCCGCTTTTACCAGCAGTTTATTGGGTGGGAAGGAATGCAGACCATAATTAAAGCCATCACAGGCATGGATCTTTCACAGGAAGAGCTTGCTGCCATAGCCATGAGGGTAACCACCATGGCCAGGCTGTTTAACATTCGCGAAGGCCTGACGAAGGAGGATGACACTATTCCGCCGCGGCTGTTTAAAGAGCCCATAGGCCCGGAGAAAAACTTGGTGGTAAGCAAAGAAAACCTGGAGGTTATGCTTAAAGAATACTATGCTATTCACGGTTGGGATGAAAACGGTATTCCCGGAGAAGCAGTTGCTTTATCTTTATAATTTATAAGATAATTAAACCTTTATAATTAAATAAGATAAAGCATAATAAAAAAGCCAACGAAGAAGAGGCACAAAGCCCTCTTCTTCGTTGGCTTTTGTTTTAACAAGATAATTTCATAATGTGAAAGTATATTTTGATGTGTAAAATAATGCTTGCTTACTATGGTGCGAGCCTGCATAATATAATAATTAAAAATGAAATTAAGTAGGGATAGACCTGGTAACTGTCGACGGGGCAGCAAGGAGTACCACAATGAAATAGAGAAAAAATTTGCTGTTTACACCGATTTAAGGCAACAGCTAAGGGAAAAAATTAACAGCTTCCCTGCTGGTGGCGTGGGCGTGTATTCCTATTTTCAGCGTTTGGCTACGGGGTTACAGCAGCTCATGTGTGGTGCCAGGAAAGCCTCATTAAAGGCTTTGGAAAGAAGCGATATCGGGGCCTTGACTAGGGAAGCAGCGGACTTGACTGGTATTAAGCACGTCATGGAACTGGATAAGGATGAAGCAGAAAAAATTCTCCTGTCTATTTCCAGGCGCTGTGCAGGTTAAGCAAGCTAATTGTTAAGGAAAGTTTACTTGCCAGAAAGAACAAAATTTCATATACTTGTAACTGGAGAGCCATATATTTTTAAGGAGTCCTTTAGTTAAATGAGAACCAGGCTAACGAATTTTTTACTGGTATTTGTTTTCTTGGCAGCTACTTTTTTGCTGCCTTCCTGTGGAGGCCAAGAGACCGGGCAGGGAAGTGTTGGCCCCGGAGAGGAAGCACAGGCAGGAGTAGGCGAAGTTGAAGGGCCAGCCACTTCAGTTACTGCCCCGGAATTGGAAGGGGATGAGCTCCTTCCGGAAGAGGGCGAGGAAAGGGAGGAAGATGTAGAATTTGAGGCGGTAAAGCCTCTCGATACTATTTCCCAGGTAATAATTATTGAAGATTTACCGCGCTACTTTTTGGCCGGGGGCTGGGCAGGCAGTGAGAATATTTTTGGGCTGTCGGGTACAAGCCCCGTTTTTTATAACCTGAATAACAAAAGTTTTTCTTCCCCGGAACTAACTGCCTGGAGCGCCTCCCTCTCCCCTGATGGGCAAAAGCTTTTTTATACAAATGAAGAGGGGGCGCACCTGCTACATTTAAATGGCAGCGGTCATCATCATTTAGGGAGCAACAAAGAAAAGGAAATGGACGGGGGCTTCCTGGGCGGGGGGCTCTGGTCTCTAGATAGCAAGCATCTCCTTTTTTGGTACGGTTACGAGTGGGATACCGAGTTTTATGTTTATAGCCTGGAAAGTGGCGAAGCCTTGCCGCTTCAGACCCAGCTGGAGGGCTACTTTCTAACCTCTCCTGTAGGCTGGGCGGATGAGCAGCGGCTGGTATTTAATAGCAGGGCCAGCAGAAAAAAAGACGGCACACAGGAATACTCTTTCGGCTACCGCTCTGACCTGGCCCTCTACGATTTAGCTGCAGGGAACAGTAAGGGGAATTATAAAAAGATCACCGATGCAGATGATGGTGAGTTTATTGAAGGTATCTCCGCCGGCGCATACGGCATTTTCTATAGGCGCTGGTTTGGGGATGCCGACGGCAGCACCGGTGCTGCCGCCTACTACGGTGTCATGGGCGCAGAGGGCGGGAGGCACTGGGAAGAAAAGATAGAAAATGTCATGGGTATCTCCCTTTCACCGGACAGGACCACCCTGGCCTATCTGGCAAAGACAGGCCAGGAGGGGGTTAACAGCAGGGCCAAGCTGGTGGTAAAAACTCAGGGCAAGCCGCTGGAGCTGGCGGAGTTGTATCTCGGCAGCTCCTGGAGCGGCCCTTATTGGTCCCCGCGGGGGGATAAGATCCTGCTCTCTTTTTCTGCCTCTGTTGAGGGAAAGGATAAATCTTATAGCGAACAGTATTATACTATCGTTGTCTCCAGCAGCTTATGGCATTGAGTGGTCAAAAAGTGTAGAGTTTTAAAGAAAACCCCTGCCTTATGCAGGGTTTTTTTGTTCTGCTTTTGCATAAATAGCCAGAACAATGGCAGGAAGGATGATTTTTTTGTAGAATATGACATTTAATAGCCCCAGTGCTGCTGTAGCAGTAATTGTAACCTTGAAAGAAGGGGGATAGGATTGGATAGGTTCTTTTTTTGCCGGTTTTTCAGCCCTGGTGCATGGGTTGTTTCAAAAAGCTGTGCCGAGAGTGGGTTACCATCATCTTTGCGGTGATACCAGCGATAGCTTCCATGTGTTAATTAAGGCCAGCAGGGCTATGGCTTCTATTCCTAAAATGAAAGACCTCGCCGTTTATTTGGTGAATATGCTTGTGGAAACTTTTGGCGCAGGGGGGGGCTTTTTTGTCTTTAAAGGAGGGTAAAAGTTTTAAAGCCGTATCAGCCCGGGGGGAGATTGTCCCCGTTCAGGGTAGGTACAGCCAAATGGAACAGTTTGAACCCCTTTTATCTTTCCTGACAAAAAAAGGAGAGGCTCTTTTGCAGAACGACTTTTTATATATAAAATCCAGCGAAGGCAGGCAGGTTTACAGGGCAATGGCTAACAGCAGCATAGAGGCTGCAGTACCCATTATAATGGAGGGTAAGCTGGAGGCAGTTTTAGGCCTTGGGCCCAAGAGCTCAGGGGAACCTTATACCAGGGAAGATGTAAACCTGTTATCTGCCCTGGCCTCTCAGCTGGCAGTAGCCATTAAAAATGTTTCTCTTTACCAGGAAGTAGTTGCGCTGAAAAGTGAAAAAAACCTGACACATAAGCTGGCTTCCATGGGTGAGCTGGCGGCGGGTATAGCTCATGAAATTAAAAACCCTCTTGTTTCTATAAGGACCTATGCTGAACTGCTTCCCGAAAAATATGAAGACGAAGAATTTCGCTTATATTTTTCGCAGGTCGTTACAAAAGAAATTGAGCGCATTAATAACTTGATCACTGAACTGCTTAACTTTGCCAGGGCATCCAAGTCACATATAAAGAAAATTGATATGCCAGCCCTGTTGGAAGAGGTGCTCTTCCTGATAGCCCCCCAGTGTGAGGCGCAAAAAATAGATATCATAAGGCAGTACCCGGACTGGGTACCCCCTGTGATTGGGGACAAGGACAAGTTAAAGCAAGCCTTCTTAAATATCTGCCTGAACGGTACACAGGCTATGCCCGGGGGAGGGCAGCTCAAAGTTGGTGTGCTTTCTCCAGCTTGCACCGGGGAGAAATGTGACTGTTCAGAAGGAAAAATTAGGGTTTTTATCGAAGATACAGGGGAGGGTGTTCCCTTGAACTTGCAGGATAAGATTTTTGAACCCTTTTATACTACCAAGCCCGAAGGTACAGGGCTTGGTTTAAGTATTAGCCACCGTATTATCTCCGACCACAGTGGCGCGATCTACTGTCACAGCAACGGAAGCGGAGGCACCTGCATAGAGGTCATCCTTCCTCTAGGCCAGCAGGCAGAAGAGTTGGCCGAGTAGATAAAAGGAGCTAGAAATGAAGTTTATCTTTATTGCCTCTCTCTCAGAAGAAGAGCGGCGTACTTTAAAAGAGAATATTGGTGGCGACTACCAAATATTGGAGGGGGAACTTGATAACTC
>JAAZDU010000348.1 GCA_012512665.1 Bacillota bacterium
ATTAAGGTATTAAACTTTATTGTCGATTTTTTCGCACTAAATCCTTGTAGCGGTTATGCTCCTCTAAAGTAGTACTAAAATAATGGGAGCCGCTGCCATCCTCCTTGGATACAAAATAAAGATAATCAGTATTGGCAGGAAAAAGAGCAGCCTCCAGTGATGCTCTTCCAGGGGCTCCAATAGGGCCAGGCGGTAGCCCGGCATATAAATATGTATTGTATGGTGAATCTACAGCCAGATCTTGCTCTGTCAAAACAGGTTTAGTTTCGCCCAGAGCATACTGCACAGTGGCACAGGACTGCAATAACATAGGTTGCTCACGAAAGAGGCGGTTATGAAATACGGAAGAAATAATTGGCCTTTCTTCGTCCACTTTACCTTCGCGCTCAATAATAGACGCCAAGGTTACTACTTGATGAACAGAAAGCTGCAGTTCCTTTGCCCTGGCATCAAAATCTGGAAAGTAAACTTTTTCAAACTGTTTTAGCATTAATCTTACAATGTCCTCACAGCTAGCCCCTTCCGCTACTTCATAAGTATCAGGGAATAAATACCCTTCAAGATAGCTAATACTTTCCTGTGAATCAGGCGATGGCAAAAAGGCGAATTCTTTAGCCCATTTTTCATCCCGAACTGTTTCCTTAAATTGCTCCGCTGTAACCAGCCCCTTCTCTTCAAGTATTGCCTGTATAACATCTATCGTTACACCTTCAGGCATAGTAAAGCGCAGCCCAGGGCTATACAGTACGCCTTTTGTTAAAAGATGTACTATATCATTAAGGCTCATAAATGGGCTAAAAGAATATCTACCAGCCTTAAGCTGGCCATCTAAGCCTTTCACATGCACGAAAACCCTAAAAAGAAAACTGTTTGGTATAATATTTTCTTTTTCCAGGATCTCTCCCACAGCAGTTGTTGAGGAACCCAAAGGAATATCAACTGATACCTGTTTACCAATAACAGGCAATGAAGGTGAATAAAAGTAATGATATAACCTGTTATATGCCCAATAAGAAAAAAAAGATATGAGCAAAAATATAGATACTACTGTTATTAAAATTCGCCGCTTTACCGAGCCCATAAGCATAGACCCACCGCCCGATCAATTATTTTTAATCAGATTCTTCTTCTTGTATGCGGGAGTCCCAGACATCAGCAACCTTTTGCCATTCCTCATCTTCTTCAACAGCAATTAATACCTGGTTGCCCTCATCATCTTCCTCTATCCGGAAAACCACAGCCTCTTCTTCGTTCTCTTCTCCCTCATCATCCTCTAAAGGAGCAAGAATAGCATATTCCTTGTCATCCACAAAAAAAGTATCTAAAATCACAAACTCGAATTCTTCTCCATCTTCGCCAACAAGGGTAACTATAGGTTCTTGACTTTCCATAAAAATACACTCCTAACTAATTTTTGCGCTGCGAGAGGTAAGATTCCAATATATAGGATGCTGCCACTTTATCTACAAGCTTTTTCCTCTTTGCCCTTTTGACCTTGCCCTGCAAAAGAACACGATTGGCCTGTAAGGAAGTAAGCCTTTCATCCTGGGTAATAATTTTTATATTCAATGCTCTAGAAAGACGCCGAGCGAATTTCATATATTGCTGAGCCGTTGAACCTGCAGATCCATTCATATTAAGGGGTAAACCTATAATAATTTCTGACACATTGTATTTTTCAACTAGATCCCTTATTTTTGCCAAATCTTTTGCCCAGCCTTCCCTTGTAAGAGTCGTAAGAGACTGAGCCGTTATCTTCATCGGATCACTAACAGCCACACCTATTTTTTTATCCCCCAAGTCAAGGGCCATTATTCTTCTTTCACATTTTTTTTCTTTCATTTCACTCATCATTGTTTATTAACTTTTTTATCAAGCTCTTTGCGGAGATAATTGCCCACCAGCTCTTCCAAAAGCTCATCCCTCTCCACTTTGCGTATGATACTGCGGGCATTTTGGTAACTGGTAATATAAGCCGGATCGCCAGAAAGCAAATAACCCACCAGCTGGTTAATGGGATTATAGCCTTTTTCCTTTAATGCCTCGTATACTTGCGCTAAGATCACCCTGGCCTCGCTTATTTCTTCTTCGGCTTTTACATTAAACTGAACGGTATGATCTAACGGCCTATCCATTTTAATCCTCCTTATCTCAACCAGATATTTGGTTGAACTGTTCCTGCACAAGTTCAGAAACTTTATTTAAAGCCTTTTCCAGAAGGGCTGGGTCTTTACCGCCTGCCTGTGCCATATCGGGACGGCCCCCTCCCCCCCCTCCGGTTAAAGAAGCAACTTTATTTAGCAGCTTACCTGCATGACAACCTTTCTTTACAAGATCTTTTGTCACTGCGCCAGCAAAAATTACTTTATCGTTTACTACTGAACCCAAAACAACTATGCCCGATTTAATTTTATCTCTTAACAGGTCAACCTGCTTGCGGAGAGCAGACATATCATCGGCACTAACTTGGCCTTTAATTACTAAAGTGCCATTTACTTTCTCAGCGTTATCAAGCAGGCTTTGTATATTGCATGAGGCAATCTTCAACTTTAGTTCATCGTTTTCCTTCCGCATCATCTTATATTCTTTTAACAGCTCAAGCAGTCGGCCAGGGATTTGATCGTATCGTACATTGAGCAGCTGCTGAACCTCCTCCACCAGTGCTTCCTTTTGAGAAAGATAGTCGTAGGCGTACCTTCCGGTAATAGCCTCTATCCGCCTCAAACCCGAACCGATACTGCTTTCTGCATTTATTTTAAAGATGCCTATCTCCCCCGTATAGTTGACATGGGTTCCGCCACACAATTCTTTACTGTAATCATCTATCTCAACTACCCTAACTTGATCGCCATATTTTTCGTCGAACAGGGCAGTGGCTCCTTCTTTTTTAGCTTGCCCAAGACTCATTTGTTTGACTTTTATTCGACGATTATGCCATACTTGCCTGTTTACTTCTTTTTCAATCTTATCAAGCATAGATTTATCCAAAGGGGAAAAGTGCGTAAAATCAAAGCGTAATCTCTCTGGAGCCACGAGGGAACCCGCCTGCTGTACATGTTCACCTAGCGTGTTAATTAGGGCGCGATGTAAAAGATGCGTTGCTGTATGGTTGCGGCTTACATCAAGGCGTTTCTCGATATCTACAAAGGCATCTATTTTTTCTCCTTTGGATAGTGTCCCTTCAACTAACTCACAAATGTGGACAGTATGTCCCCTGCTTCCTTTTATTGTATCGAGCACAAAAGCTTTCCCTTTTGCACCCTGCAGGTATCCTTGATCACTAACCTGTCCACCGCTTTCTGCATAAAAAGGTGTATCCTTTAACAGAACAAAAGCCTTTTGCCCCTTCGAAACAGAATCGGAAAATTTTTTATCTACATAAATAGCTTCTATAATTGTGCTACAGCTTAAGTTTTCATAACCCACAAAAGATGGTAAGGGGTAGTTTGCCAAATCAGGTAAATCACTTTTTTCCCCTTGTAAAAATGATGCGCTTACAGCCGCCCTGGCCCTTTGCCGCTGTTTCTCCAGCTCTTTCTGAAAGCCTTCCCTATCCAAGTCCATATCATTTTCTGCCAGTATTTCTTCTGTTAGTTCCAGGGGGAAACCATAGGTATCATAAAGTTTAAATGCCTCAGCACCTGACAGTGTTTTCATAGACTTTTCTTTTAAGTTACTTATTATTTCGTCTAAAATATCCATTCCCAGTGCCAGTGTTTCCAAAAATTTACTTTCTTCTTTCTGTACTATTTCAGTTATAAACAACTCTCGCTGTCTTAGCTCGGGATAAAAATTTTCCATTAAACCAATTACCACAGGCACAACTTTATAAAGAAAAGGACTCTTGAATCCTAAAAACCAGCCATGCTTCACAGCCCTGCGCAAAAGGCGCCTCAACACATATCCTCTTCCTTCATTTGAAGGGATAACTCCATCCCCAATTAAAAAAGATATCCCGCGAATATGCTCAGTAATAATGCGCAATGAAACATCTGTACCATCGTCTTGTCCATATACTTTGCCTGCTAGCTGACAGGTATAATCCAGTATAGGTTTAATAATATCTATTTCAAAAATAGTAGGGACGCCTTGTAATACGGCAGCGATTCTTTCCAGCCCCATACCCGTATCAATATTTTTCTGCGCCAGGGGCAGATATTGTCCATCTTTTTGCTTGTCAAATTGCGTAAAAACAAGATTCCAAATTTCTAGGAATCGATCGCAGTCACAGCCAACTGCACAATTCTCATCCCCGCACCCTTTTTCAGGACCAAAATCATAATATATTTCAGAACAAGGGCCACATGGTCCCTCACCAATTTCCCAAAAGTTATCTTCTTCTCCCAACCTTACTATTTTTTCAGGGGCTATGCCAATATCATTTTTCCAAATATCATAGGATTCTTCATCATCCTTATAAACACTGATCCATAAGCGCTCAGCTGGTAAGGAAAAAACCTCTGTGACTAGTTCCCAAGCCCAGGCAATTGTTTCTTTTTTAAAGTAATCCCCAAAGGAAAAATTCCCCAACATCTCAAAAAAAGTAGCATGCCTTGCCGTTAACCCTACTCTAGCTATATCAGGTGTTCTTAAACACTTCTGGCAGGTAGCTATCCTTGGATGGGGTGGCTTCTGCGCACCTGTAAAATAAGGCTTTAAAGGAGCCATACCAGCCCCAATTAACAACAAAGAGGGGTCATCTTTGGGTATAAGGGAAAAACTTGGCAGAATCAGATGGTCTTTTTCTTTAAAAAAATCTAAAAACACTTTTCGAATTTCAGACGACCTCATCACTAATCCTCCCGGTTTATGTATAGAATAATTATATAGTCATTACCTATAAGTGTCAACGAAGTGGAAATTTTAAGCTATGAAAATGTTTCCAGCAAGTGCGAATTACCGCCGCAACAGGCACAGCAAAAACTAACCCTACAAAGCCAAAAAAAACACTTCCGATAAGGATTAAAATTATCACTGTTATGGGATGGAAACCAAGGCTGCGGCCCAATATTTGTGGAACAAGAAAAAAACTTTCTAGCTGTTGAATAACAACAAGAAGAATAATTACTTTTAAAGCCAGATAAGGAGATTGTATATAGGCCAGTATAACGGTAGGAACTGCTCCTATGAAAGGCCCAAAATAGGGTATGAAGTTGGTTAAACCATTGAAAAGCCCCAGCAACAGGCTGAACCTTACACCTAAAATTAAAAGACCTAAATAGACCATGGCTCCAACCATGGCACTGACAATGATCGTTCCTCTTAAGTAAAGCCCTACCGTCTTATTTATTTCATTTAACACTTTTAAGACCTGCGGTCGATATTTACTGGGCACAGCCATGACAAGACGCCTTTTGAATATAGCCCCGTCTTTTAAAAAATAAAAAGTAAAAATTGGTATAAGCAGCAAGCTAAGCACCTGGCTCAGTACCTGTAACAGGGTAGTAGTAACTACTTCCAAGCGCCGCAAAGTGTTTTCCTGCAAGTTGCGCAGATTGTCATCTACTAGCTGGCGCAAAAAAGGAGGTATATTTATTCTTTCATAATCCTGATGCCACTTTTCTATCATATCTATTAACTCATTAATATATCGGGGGAGAATTATGGCTATACTTTCCATTTCGTGCAGGAGTTCATTTAATAACCTGGGGAGAGAAAGGCACAATAAAACAAAAAAAATGAGATAAACAATTAAGATACCCCATTTTTTTGGCACTCTCTGCTTTTCCAGGTAAGTAACAACTGGGTTTAAAAGGTAAGATAAGAACAGCGAAAATATCAACGGTAGAAATACGGTACTCAAAAGTTTCATGTGATTGCCTTAAGATATTCCAGAGTCCTCTTTAATATAACTGTAAGGTTTAGTCATGTCATCCAGGGCTACCAAAGAACCATCGCTTTCTATATAATAAAGTTTTACTCCTTGAGCTGTCATGTTAAACTCTACAAAACAATGAGGGCAAAAATATTGATTTGTCCCCACTTTACCGGCATCAAGGCGATTACACACAGGGCACTGCATCTTACTTCCCCCTCTTTTATCTTTTGTTTTATTATGGTCTGCCAGAGGGAAAAAGATACAGGAAAAATTAACAGGGCAAAGGCTTTTTGATTACACCTCCTCCCAAAACCTGATCACCTTTATAAAATACTGCAGATTGACCAGGGGTAACAGCTTTTTGGGGCTCATCAAATTCGATCAAAGCATGATCGCTCTTACTAC
>JAAZDU010000349.1 GCA_012512665.1 Bacillota bacterium
GGGTAGTAGTGCTGGGGCGTTCCCTGGTTGTGGGCAAACCTGTGGCCATGCTTCTCCTCAGGGAGCATGCTACTGTGACCATCTGCCACTCCCGCACTGAAAATCTTCCCGAAGTATGCCGGCAGGCTGATCTGCTGGTAGCAGCCGTGGGGCGTGCTAAAATGGTCAACGCCGATTATGTTAAACCGGGGCAAATTGTTATTGATGTTGGCATTAACGAAGATCCCGACAACCCCGGCAAGTATTGCGGTGATGTGGACTTTGCCTCGGTAGAGCCCATCGTTGATAAAATTACGCCGGTTCCCGGTGGTGTAGGTTCTGTTACTACTGCCGTCTTGTGCAAACATACCATTATGGCCTGTCAGCTGCAAAGGGGGCTATAAATTCCCCCGACGGTTAGATCTGAAGAGCCTAAAAACTTTGAAAGGATCCTGTAAAGGATTCTTCTTTTTTCTTGTCAAATTTAAAGATAATATGTTCCCAGGCGGTTGTATTTCCCAAACTTTAATGATAAACTATATTAAGTAATTTTTATTATCTAATATACGGGGAGAAGCGCTGTAAAGGAGGGCCATACCATGATGTGGAAGGAAAAGTATAAAATTGGGGTGGCAAAGATTGATGAACAGCATGAAGAGCTTTTCCGCAGGGTGTCAGATTTTATAAGGTCAGTTCAGGCCAAGGGCCAGTGGGAAGAGAAACTGGGTAAAGTTAAAGAAACACTTAATTTTATGAAGGACTATGTGGTCACCCATTTTAGAGATGAGGAGATTTACCAGCAAAAAATTGGCTTCCCCGGCTATAAGAAGCACAAAGAAATACATGATAATTTTAAAGCAGAAGTAGGAGATTACGCGCAAAAATTCCAGCAGGAAGGATACAGTGAAGAATTAGTCCAGGAATTTGGTGGAAAACTAATGGCCTGGTTGATCTATCATGTAGCAGGCATTGACCAAAAAATTGGAGCTTATGCTGCGGGGAAGGAGATCGAAGGGCAGTGAAAGCGGAATACATAAATGCATTTTATGTCGCTACCAGGGATGTTTTTAGCTGTATGCTGGATATTGATACCCAGAGGGGTGAGCTGGGTCTTGTAGAGGACATGATTACTGGCAGGGAAGCCAATGTTATTATCGGGATGACGGGAGATCTCACTGGTTCTGTCCTGTACAGTTTTCCCGACAAAATGGCTTTAGATATGGTTAAGATTATGAGCGGCATGGAAATGGACAAGCTGGACAGTTTTGTAACCTCGGCCCTGGGCGAACTGGCAAACATTATAAGCGGTAATGCGGTAACTAACCTGGAGAAACATAGAATTAGCTGCCAGATAGTGCCTCCTCAAATTATTATTGGCCAGAATAAATCTATTTCCATGGCTGCAGAAAAAGCCCTGCTGCTCCCCTTAAAAACAGAAATTGGTGAATTTGAAATAAATATCTCCATTAAAGAAACAAAATAGTAAAAGTAAACAGCATATTTTGAGATAGCTAAAACAGCTCCCCGCCGCGGGGGAGCTGTTTTTTCATGGTTTTACTACCTGTATCCAGGTGTTGCCCCATCTTGTATCTACAGGAGTTCCATCAGTGTAATAGTAACGGGTTGGGCCTCCCTTTTCTTTCTTCCAGCGTATGGGATACTTTTTGCCCTGCTCATAAAGGAAGCCATCGCCTTCCCCTGTCAGTTCAATATCTACCAGGCCTTCAGGACCCGGAACACTGCGGTGGGGCGTTAGCCGAAGAATGACCCGCCTGGCATTATACTGTTCTGAAGTTTCTCGATCAGTATGGGGGTTGTCGTTAATAAAGCGCAGGTAAACTTCTTTTTCTTCATCGTAGACATATGTAACCCTGTTAAAATTATTGTTGTAGATGATCTCTATTTCCAGCCCTTCTTCATATTCAGAAGGTAACTCTTCGAGTGTAATTTCTGTTTCTTTTATATCTGAAAGATCTGTTCCCGCCGCCTTGTGCAGTTTTTCTATGTCAGAGTACAGGTTGTGCGGCGCTTTGCGGGAAGAATCCCTGAAGAGATAGGTTGCGCTGGTGATCTGTTTTAGAGGCATGCCCCTGATCAGCTCTGCAGTTCTTTTAGAATAACCGCTGTTGGCCACTGCCCCTCCGTGCTCCAGGGCCTGTTCAGCGAGGTATGGCCGCAGGCTGCGCACGGGCCCGACAAGGAAATTATCCGTAAACGGGGTGTCGTAAACTGCCAGGAAGCGTGTCAGGCTCCCTTCAACTAAAAACTCGTAGACAATAGTTGCCTGCTGCAGCCCGGATTGGGGCCTGGCCGCAGAATAATTATTAATGACGGCCGTAACAGGCGAGATATGGCGAAGGATAATATTGTTTTCTTCTTCAACTTCTTCCTCCTCTTCTATTTCCTCATCAAGGTTTTCCAGGTCTTCTTCTGGAGGTGCCGTGCTTGGCTTTGAACAACCTGCGGGGAGCAGTAAAAGCAGGCCTAATAAAACAACAATGAAGTAAAATATGTTTGTCTTTGTACTGTTACGCATCTTCAGAGGCTCCTTTTTTCATATAGTTGTCATGAGAGCTATTAAATGGCAACGGCTATAAGAATTCTCCAGTGCGGTGTTTAATTCCTTCCCGGCATGTGGGTCAATCAGCTTTTTACAAAATAATCAGTTGTATAAAAGGATGTGAGGTTGGGGTTGAAAAAGAAATGAATGCATAGTAAAATAGATAAGCGCAGCAAAAACAATTTGCTATTTTTGCGGAGAGATGGCCGAGCTGGACGAAGGCGCTCGCCTGGAAAGCGAGTAGGCGGGGCATAACCTCGCCTCGAGGGTTCTAATCCCTCTCTCTCCGCCATTTTGTTTATTTAACCGGCCTTAATAAGAACAAGGGCGCCGGTTTTTTTAATGTACATAATCAACTTTATCGCTTTTCACCTAAATCAGCCCCATGCATAAGATAACCGAGAAGAAAATTTGGAGGGGAAGCAATGTTTGAAGAGCAGTATTCCTTACAATTTGACGAATACTTTCGTTTCAGGGCGGTAGCCGAGATGATAGCAAATATGGGGAAAAAAAGGGATGTCTATCCTGGATGTGGGCGGCAAAGATGGCACCTTTGTTAAGGAGTTTTTGCAAGGACATCGCGGTTTAAGCGTTGATAAAACCGATAATATAGACGGCACCAACTTGCCTTTTAGCGATGGAGAATTTGACGTAGTAACCAGTATTGATGTGCTGGAACATGTTCCTTTTAATATGCGTCCCTTGTTTATCAGGGAGCTAATCAGGGTATGTCGCCTGAAAGTATTTTTAGCTTTTCCCCACAGCGGTGCAACAGGGGCTAATATAGTAGTAAACAGTTTTACTAACGGCTGGCTTCAGGAGCATATTGACTTAGGCCTTCCGGCAGCAGAAGATGTAGAAAAAATATTGTCTCTATCAAGGGTAACTTTTCGTAAAATTTGCAATCTTGACCAGGATACCTGGGTAGCTATGACTATTGCCGATTGGTATGCTCCTGCAGAGTTAAAAAGAGCGTTAAATTACAATTTTAACCGGAATTTTTACCGGAGGGAAGCAAAAACAACTGCCTGTTACCGCCTTATTTATGAAATCAACAAGGGAAAAAAGTTTAGGTGATATAAAGTGAAATTATTTAAGAGGAAACCTGTGGCCAGCGTAATCATTGCCACACACAACCGCTGTGAATTGCTTGAATTTACCTTGCTTTCACTTTACCGCCAGAGCGTTTTGCCCGGTGAATATGAAGTGATAGTGGTTGATGACGGGTCAACTGATAAAACACGTGCCTTGCTGGCCACAATAAAGCCCCCGTACCGGCTGCGCTACTTCAGCAATGATACCTGCAGGGGTGCGGCCTATGCCCGCAACCGTGGACTTAAAGCCTCCCGGGGGGAAGTTATTATCTTCCTGGATGAAATGCTGGTGGAAAGGGACTATATACGCAAGCATTTGCAGTACCAAACAAAGCCCTGGAGAGCAGTTACTACTACTTTTAACGCTTTAGATATTTATACCCACTGTTATCCCCATTTTCCTTATGCCCAAAGGTTAGAATGTAAAAAATTAGGAGAAAAGCTAGGCTTAAAACATTTCCAGCTTACCGGGAAAAAGGTTGTGCGCCTCTTCCGGGCAGAACAGATCCTGAATCATAGTGCCTTAAGTTATGGGCGAAAAATAGATGGTCTGAACAGTACCTTCAAAAACTTGCAGGCTGCTTATGGTGAACACCTGGAGAGGATGGCTGCCCCCTGGTTTTTGCTGGTGACCAACAGTGTATCGATGACCAGGGATATGTTAGAAAAAACAGGAGGATTTGATGAGAGGTTTAAAGGGGGCTGGCTGGAAGATTTTGAGCTTGGTTACCGCTTATATCAGCAGGGGGCAACCTTTATTAACGCAGATGATATCTCCTGCTATCATCAAGTTCACCCGGTAAATCCTGACTGGACCCCCAGGCTGGAAAACTACCTTTATTTTTGCAGCAAGCACCCGGTTGCGGAGGTATTTCTACTGGCGGGTATGCACTACCCTTTTTTCAGGTGGAACCTTTTTGGGTGGGGTAAAATTGTAACACAATATTATGAAATAAAAGCTCTAGAAAAAGGGCGCTATAAAGAATGGGTAGAGGCCTTCTATCAGCTGTCGTCTGATCTTTGCTGGAATGTTGCCGAATTTCTAAAAGGTTCCAGGTTGCCTTGGAATACCGAAAAAACAGGTTTTAATCGCTGGCCAATTAAGCTACAAAAAAAAATAAAACAGCAATTAGAAAGTCTTAAAGACGATGCCCAGGGTGAAAGGTACAAGGAGCTGGTAGATGCTTTTAAGTGGTTAATATGTCTGCCTTATAAAAAATTAACCTTCCCTTTGTAAAATGATAAGCCCGTTCCAGAAAGTTGGGTTCATGGTGCTGGCAGTTTGTTTATCGAGAACAATTTGATATTCATATGAACTGTTGTTGATAAAATCAAATGTGGCTTGGCGAGGTTCAGCCCAGTTAGCATCATCAACGATAATAAGGCAGTTGTTGCTAAAAAAAGGCTCGGCCAGCTGAAGCCCTCTTAACTGGTTTT
Source organism: Bacillota bacterium (assembly GCA_012512665.1). Lineage (GTDB taxonomy): Bacteria > Bacillota > Dethiobacteria > DTU022 > JAAZDU01 > JAAZDU01. Next base: position 5,071 of record JAAZDU010000349.1, read on the forward strand.
CGTAGCTGTGAGACCCATCGTACATATATACTCCAATGAGACCTTGATGAATTTTTTTAAAATATTCTTCGTATCCCAGTTCATAAAAAAAATGGCAGCTGCTTTTATATTGATTAAACCTTGTGAGAAATTGGGCTTGAGGAGCATAAAATTCTGAAAAGTTGTCGATGCCAATACATATTTTGTTACTGTTATTTACCATACCTGATAAGAGGGTAAACCCATGCCAGACGCCTACATTAACGTAAGCGTGTTCTTTTTGCATCAGGTAGACTGCTTGATTAATAATACTTCCTATGGCAAAGGTAGACATTCTCGGTATAAGACATAATTCGTATAAAATTTGTTTAAGGTGGCCATCCCGCTCGGGAAGGGTAGTATTGCTTATTTCTAGCTTAACGTTATGCAAGTTAGGAATTTTGTAATTGGTAGTTTCTTCAAAGACAGGAAGTTCAACCGGGTTGCCAGGCTGAATGCTTTTAAAGCGAATGCGCTGAACAAAATCTTCAATTTTCATAGCAGTTATCTCCTCTAATCTGTATTCATATTTACAAAGTATGCTGTTTACAGCAATTAGTTCTTGCAGGCATTATAAAAAGTTTCTTGCCAGTACCATGCAGTAACAATGAAGCATAGTAATGAAGCATAGTAAGGATAATTTAGGTAAAAAACTATTACAATCAAACGATGAGTTGACGCTATATACGTGAGGTGCAGTTTGGTTGATATATACAATGCCTCCGGATGGTTTTTATTTTTCACCCGGGATTGGATTGTCAACTCCAATCTATTAGATACGGATTATTATAAGGAGTTTAACCTGGAAGAGGGCTCCAAACCCTATTCTGAACCAGGCAGGGTAGAGGAAGTTATGCACTGGAGGTTTTTAGAGGAAATTGAAGGCAGCCCCCCTCCGGCATTTGTAGCTGTAATACCGAACGGAAGAGTTTGTGGCGCCAAAGGCGCTGTCATTACCCCGGATAATAAGCTGGTATGGGATTTGTCTATAGATTACCTCTCTACACCTGCAACGCACCCCATATTACAGTTAAAAGAACTGCCACCCATTAGAAAAATTTCTGGTACAGCAGCAGTTCTTACTTTTAGTGTCAGTTCTTATTATTATCACTGGATGTTTGATGTTTTGCCCAGAATAGAGCTGCTGCGGAAAAGAGCATTAAAGGCTGATATATTTATTATTAATGATTTTCTGCCTCGCTCATTTCAAGAGCAGACCCTGCGCATCCTTGATATTCCCCTATCCCGGGTTAAGGTATGCGGGAATGATTTTCATTTAATGGCTGATAGGCTGGTGGTGCCCTCTTTGACGGGTTATACGGGCCATATGCCCAAATGGGCTTGCGAGTTTCTTAGAAAAACTTTCCTTGCAAAAAATTTTCTCAAAAAAAAAGGTTACAATACTTTAACCGGTTGTGAAAGAATATATATCAGCCGCGAAAAGGCAAAAATGCGAAAAGTAATAAATGAAGGTGAAGTTGTTGATTTATTGTCTAGCTATGGCTTTAAAAAAGTGTACTTGGAATTTATGCCATTTGAAGAACAGGTGCGCCTTTTTTCATCAGCGGAGATGATTGTATCACCGCATGGCGGCGGGTTAACCAATCTGGTCTTTTGTAAGCCTGGAACCAGGGTGCTGGAATTTTTCTCCCCGGGCTATGTTAATGTCCTCTACTGGATTCTTAGCAACCATCTCAAGCTGGATTATTATTATATAATTGGTGAGGGGAGCCCTCCGGCGGATAGAAAAAATAATATGGTCTGGGATAGTATAACAGTTAATATTGACAAGTTAGCCCATGCCTTAGAAATAGCGTAAAGTCCTGACAGAGCTGCTTCGCTTGCCTGCCTGCCTTTAACATTTTACAATTGCCCGGGAACCTGGTATAATTAATAACGCCTAAAGATCAAGCATGGTGGCAATTAATGGTGGCAATTAAATATTGCTTATAATTTTGGCCGCGCTAGACGGGGAGGTAGCGGTGCACTGAACCTGCAACCCGCTATAGCAGGGTTTAATTCCTACCCTCGGTCTTTGCTTTTCAGTGCTGCCCTGCCTGGAGAATGTTGAGAGCTCAGTCCTATGCGGCACAGGACCATGAACCCCGTCAGGTCCGGGAGGAAGCAGCGGTAAGTGGACACCTGTGGGTGCCATAGGGGCGCTGGGCTTGAGTTTTCCTTGCAGGTAACGGCTGGGGAGCAGGAACAAAGGTAGGTGCGCGGCCTTTAAAATATTTGCCCTTTCCTCTTGGAGAGGGTTTTTGCATTATTTAAGTTAAGGCTTTTTTTCCCAGCTAACGAGCCCTGGATTTTTCTTTTCCCCTATAGAGGATAATCCTGGGTTTTAGCGAACAGATTATTATTAACGTATTATTAACCGCTTGCTGCGCAAATAATTTAACGGAGGTTCTCCTGTTGACCCAGAAGGAACAACAATATATTGCCCTCTACCGCCGCTGGCGCCCGCAGACCTTCGGGGAAGTGGTGGGGCAGGAACACGTTACCAGGACGCTGCAAAATGCCTTGCGCATGGGCAGGGTGGCTCACGCCTACCTTTTCTGCGGCCTGCGCGGAACAGGAAAGACCACCATGGCCAAGCTGCTGGCCAAAAGCATAAACTGCCTGGAACCGGCCCCGGAAGGATATGCTTTTCCAGTAGAGCCCTGCAATAAGTGCCTTTCCTGCCAGGATATTAACAGGGGGCGCAGTATGGATGTCCTGGAAATTGATGCTGCCTCCAACAGGGGTATCGATGAGATAAGAGATCTGAGGGAAAAAGTTCGTTTTGCTCCCGCCCAAAGCCGTTACAAGGTATATATTATTGACGAGGTCCATATGCTGACCAATGAAGCCTTTAACGCCCTTTTAAAAACCCTGGAAGAGCCGCCGGGCAAGGTAATCTTTATCCTGGCCACAACCGAGGCCTCCCGCCTGCCCGCTACCGTTATCTCCCGCTGCCAACGCTTTGATTTTCATCTGCTGGAAGCAAAAGAAATTAGTGATCGCTTGCAGGAAGTAGCCGGCAGGATGGGCTTTTCTATAGATAAAGATGGCTTAAGCTTGCTGGCCAATATGGCTGAAGGGTCGCTGCGGGACGCCCTGGGGCTCCTGGAACAATGCGCCTCTTATGCTGACGGAGCTATCGGAGCGGAACAGATCCAGTCTATCTTTGGTATTGCTGCTCCCGTCAATCTCTATCAGCTTATGGAGGCGGTGCACAAAGAAGACCTGGCCCAGGGCTTTACCATTATTAAAGACATTGTTTACAGCGGCAAGGAACCGGGGCAATTTCTAAAGGATTTAAGTTCTTATGTGCGCCTTTTGCTCTTGCAAGAAGGAGGAGGTGCGCAGGAACTAATAGAGCAGGAAGCTCCTTTTTTAGCTTCCTTTATACGCAAACATAAAGGAGTGTTTTTAAAAGAATCCCTGCTGGAGATGTTGGAGATAACCAGCGACGTTGACCGCCAGCTGCGCTCTGTAACCAGGCCCCAATTCTTGCTGGAACTTTGTTTTTTGCGCCTGGTAAGAGCTCACCGCTTCGGCCCTTACCTTGCTTCGGGAGAACTTTTTAAAAAATTGGAAGAACTAGAAGCAAAAGGCTTTATCAAAGGAGAGCACACTAAAGGAGAGCATAACAAAGGAGGGAACACTGCCGCCACCCCCCCCGCTTTACCAGCGTCTGCTTCTTCAGACTTAACTAGTGCTCTGCAGTGGGAGGTAGAGAAAAAAGCGGCGCCGGCAGGGCCAAACCTGACAGGAGAAAGATTAAAGGATACCTGGGAAGAAAAAATACTCCCCGACTTAAAAAGAAAGCATATAACTGTCTAAGCCTGGTTAGAGGGCAGCCGCCCCCAGTCCCTGGAAGGCGGCGTGCTGAACATTGTTTTTGACCCCTCGCACGAGTTCCACAGGGAACAGACGGAGAGGCCGGAGCATAAAGAAATTATAGAAAAAGTTGCAGCTTATCACCTGCAGCAGAAAATTAAGGTCAAGACTTCTCTTTCTGGCAGTGAAAAAGAAGAGCAAGCTGAACAAAAATGGGAGACGGCAGCAAAAGAGAAAAAAAGGAAAGCTGCCGGCAGCGCTGGCATTGTGTCTGGAGATGAAAACCCCTTTATAAGAGAAGTGCAAAAAATGTTTAAGGGAAGGGTTTTTGAAGGAAAATGGAGCGATATAACGGAAGGAAAGGGGATAATTAAATGAACGGTAAAATAAATAAGATGATGAAGCAGGTCCAGAAAATGCAGGCCCAGATGGCCAGGATGCAGGAAGAAATTGGCCAGAAGACCGTGGAAGTAACCACCGGGGGCGGAGCTGTCAGGGCTGTGGCCAACGGGCGCAAAGAGCTGGTGGAGCTGGAGATTGAACCAGAAATTCTAAAAGAAGAAGTGGAAATGGTGCAGGATCTAATCATGGCAGCGGTCAATGAAGCTATGAAAAAAGTGGACGCCATGGTAGAAGAAGAGATGAAAAAAATAACCGGAGGTTTAAATTTACCACCAGGACTTTTCTAACCCTGTAAAGGCGGTGTTTCTTTTTGTCATATCCATCTGCTCTGGAAAAACTAATTAAAGCCCTGGGTAAGTTGCCGGGCATTGGCCCCAAGACGGCAACGCGCCTGGCCTTCTTTTTACTTTTTAGCCCCAAAGAAGAGGTCTCGCATTTGGCCAAAGCCATGCTGGAGGCTAAGGAGAAGATAGGCCGCTGTTCACGCTGCGGCTACCTGGCAGAGGACAGCCTTTGCGCCATTTGTCAAGATCCGAAGAGGGACAGGTCTCTTCTCTGCGTAGTGCAGGATCCTAGGGACGTAGCTGTACTAGAAAAGGCCGGGGCTTATAAGGGCACATACTTCGTTCTCCACGGGGCACTCTCTCCCATTGAGGGCTTTGGCCCCGAGGAGCTGCATATTCCCCGCCTTTTAAAGCTCATCGAGGAGGAAAAGATAAAGGAACTTATTGTAGCCACCAACCCCAATGTAGAAGGGGATGCCACAGCCCTTTATCTCTCCCGCCAGGCAAGGCCGCTGGGAGTTAAAGTAACCCGCATCGCCTTCGGCCTGCCGGTGGGGGGAGATCTGGAATATGCCGATGCCTTAACCTTGAGCAGGGCCCTGGAAGGCCGCCGCGAGATATGAGCCTGTTCTAAAATCTGTCTACATCAAATAAACTCCTTTCATTTTTCAAATGTTTGAGAAGGAGTAAATAAAGTACTTTTAGAAAACATGATTTATTAGGGAGAAGAAAAGCCCTGTAGGCCATGTTTTTTGTTTAGAAGTTTTAAGGGATAAGGAACAAGGGAAAGTGTTGAAAATACTGGAGTTAATAGAGTTCCAAGACACAAGATAAATGGGAAATAAAGGTAATTTGTAATAGGACTTTATTTAC